>JAGMZX010000010.1 GCA_018005585.1 Candidatus Hydrogenedentota bacterium
CGTGGCCATCCTGATGGCGCGAACGGGCATCGACGCGCGGGACGCGGCGCGCCGCCTCGACGCGGCGGGGGGAAACCTGTCGGACGCGCTCAAGGGATGAATGCTGAACGGTCTCCGCAGGCGCTCCGCGCGGTCTCCGGAGCCGTATTCTCCGCGGAAACCACGCGCATATTCCGCAAGTCTATTTTACAATCAGGCCGCAGGCAAGGTAGAGTGTGCGTGCCATGGCACGGCGCACGCGACAGACGCTGGATTCCCCGGAAGCGGCCCGCCTCAATTCCATGTGGACATTCGAGGCGGAAGCGCATGCGAACGGTTTCTTGCGCGTAGCGGGCGTGGACGAGGCCGGGCGCGGGCCGCTCGCCGGGCCGCTCGTGGCGGCAGCAGTCATTCTGGCGGAGCCGGTGCCTGGCGTGGACGATTCGAAGCGCCTGACGCCGCAGCGGCGCGAAACACTTTACGAGACCTTGCGCGCGGGCCCGCACGCAATCGGCGTGGCGATTGTCGCGCCGGAAACGATTGACCGCATCGGCATTCAGCAGGCCAACTACATGGCCATGGCGCAGGCGGCGCAGGCGTTGGAAACGTCCCCGGATTTTCTGCTGGTAGACGGGTTCGCGATTCCGGGCACGATATGGCCGCACAAGCGGATCGTGAAAGGCGACCAGCGTTCGCTCTCTATCGCGGCGGCCAGCATCGTGGCGAAAGTCACGCGAGATCGGATCATGATGGAACTGGATATGCGATATCCGGTCTACGGATTCGCCAGGCACAAAGGTTACGGCACGCGGGAACACCTCGAGGCGCTGGGCGCGTTTGGGCCGTGCCCGGCGCATCGCAGGAGTTTCGCGCCGTTAAACAACGCCGCCGCAACCGCGGCGCTGGCGGGCATGGGCGACGAGGTGCAGCGTAGATGAAATTGATCCTTCCGATTACCCTGCTCCATCTGAGCGTGACGGTCGGCTGTTGTTCGTTGACCGGGCTGCATACGAATGAAACCGCTTTCCAGTCCGCGCCGCTCAAACCGAACGACCAGGCGCGGGCCTACGCGCATTACCTCACCGCGCTGTACGAAGAACGCCGGGGCAACGCAGACGAAGCGCTGGAAGAGATGAGCCAGGCGGCAATGCTCGATCCGGAAGCGCCCGCGCCAACGCTGCGCCTTATCCGCGCGTATCTGCAGCGCCAGGATTACCAGAATGCGCTGAAATTCACGGAACACATGTCGCGGCTGACGCCGGACAACGCCAAGCTGTGGATCCTGCTCGGAGAGATCTATCATCAATTGCACCAGGACAACGACGCCGCGGGCGCGTTCTCGAAGGCCATCGAACTCGACCCGGAGAACGTGCAGAACTACGGTGCCCTCGCCAAGCTTCTCGAAGACATGAATGACCTTGTGGCGACCGTCGAGATTTACGAACGCTTGGTCACACTGGACCCGGATTCGGTGCTATTCCACTTCGAATTAGGCGTCAACCTCGCCCGGATGAACGATTTGCCAGCGGCGCGCGCAGCGCTGGAGCGGGCGGTCGAGGTCAAACCCGATTTTGTCCGTGCGCGGCTCGTGCTGGCCTTGGTCTGCCTCGATGAAAACCGCCTGGACGAAGCGGTCGCGCACCTGCGCCGCTACCTGATCCGCCGCCCGGGAGACCCGGACGCGCTGGAGCAGTTGGCGTACGGCTTGACGAGGCTGGGCAAGTATGAAGAAGCAATTGAAATACTCCGGGGTATTGTTGAGGGCGCCGGCGCGGAGGCGGAGCATCACCTCGCGCTGATGTACGTGTTGCTGCGTTCCGGTCAGCCGCGCGAAGCCGAACGGTACATGCCGGCCGAGGATGCGCCGTTCCTGACGTCGTTTCTGCGCGCGGTCGCCCGGCGCGATCGCGGCGAACCGGTGATTCCGCTGCTGGAAACGCTGGACCAGATCGAAGGCAGCCTCGATGGCGACTGTGATTTGTATCTGGCCGAGTTGCTGCGTCATCTCGGCCGGGAAGAGTGCGCCGCTTATCTCCTGCAGGTCTTGGACGATTTCAGCGCCACGGGTGTGCGCTCGCGCACGCTCCTGGCGCTGCGCGCGCGTATCCTGATGGTCCTGGAACGCTATGCGGAGGCCCAGGACATACTGAGCGGCGTGCTCAATGAATTCGGCGCGGACAAGGACCTGCATTACTCGCTTGCCGTCACCTGCGAAGAACTCGACGACTTTGACGGCACGGAGCGGCATCTCAAGGCTTATCTCGAAAGCGCGCCCAATGATGCCGAGGTCCTTAACTTCCTCGGATACCTGTATGCCGAACATGGGGTGAAGATTAACGAAGCCGAGACCTTGGTCCGGCGCGCTCTCGAACAGGAACCCGAAAGCCCCTATTACCTGGACAGCCTGGGATGGGTTTTCTACCGGCAGGGCAAGGCACAAGAAGCCGTCGAGCATATTCAACGCGCCATCGCCTTCATGGAGGGCGACGACGCCATACTGCGCGACCATCTCGGCGACGCCTATTTGCTCAATGGAGACGTGGACCGCGCGGTTACGGAATGGCGCAAGGCACGGCGGCTGGACCCCGAACTCGCGGGGGTACAGGAGAAGTTGGACCAATACGGGGGCCAGACCCCTCCCGGGAATTGAGGCACTTGCGCGCCGTCCCCGGACCGCACGGGCGGTAGCAGCGCTTCCGGCATGGCCGCGACTGCCGCACATGAATGCGAAGATTACTCGTGTAAAGGAAGGGGCGTATGAAGACGTGGGTGGACCTGCTCTTCTCTTGCGCGGTGGCGGTCTTGTTGTGCGCCTGCGCACGGACAGCGCTTGCCCAGGCGCCGGAAACGCCCGAGCCGCCCGCGGAATTCACCCGCTTCGAGTTCGCCGGACACGAAGAGCAAGCCGAATTATTGAGCCGGTTTCTGTGGTATCACTTCTATCACCGGCTCGGCAATGGTCCCACCCTGTTCAACAAGGAATACCTGCTTGTCGCAGACGCATGGCTGGACGGAGCGATACCGCGGGGCACGGACCAGACGATCCAGGCAACACATCGCGGCCACCTGCTCGCAATCGAGATGGACGCCGACGGCTACGTGGACACGCACCAGCACTTCTCCCATGCGCATGACCGAGGCTGGCCTTTTCCCATGTGGACGTTGAGCGGAAACGGGCCGGAAGGGGTGCGAGGGCTCACGTTCGGCTGGCATTTTCAGCCCCTCGAACGGGTGCCCGGCTGGGTGGGCGACACGCTGCGGCACTGGCAGGACGCGACCTACTGCGGCGACAACGCCGTAAGAGCGTGGGAGCTGCACGAACTCCAGTCCGAGGGCATCGTGGACAACACGTGGCGGCTCGTATCGGCAGGACCCGCCGCTACGCTCACGTCCCCGGCCGGATTCCCCCTCGACGCGTTTAATGCGCCTTTCCTGCAATTGCGCTGGAGCCGTTCGGGCACGCCGCCCTTCCTCGCGACGCCGTACATCGAGTGGTTGCGCGATGGGGACACCTCGTTCGGCGAAGACCGCCGCGTGTATTTCTACCCGGAACGCACGCCCTTGTCCGGCGAAGGGCGTTTCCACTCGATTCTCGCCATGCACGAGCATCCGTTGTGGGACGGGAGGATCTCCCGCGTGCGGATTGCGCCCGCGCCGGGCGAGACCGGCGTCACGCTTGATATCGATTCCTTCTTTACCGCGTATGACACGCGCCACACGATCAACAATCCGATATTTGTCATCGCCAGCGCCTGTTATTTCGGGTGGACGGGCGATCTCGACTTTCTACGGCGCAACGTCGGGCGGATGCGCACCGCGCTCCGGTATCAGCAAACCGTCATGGGCGGCATCGAGCATAGCCTCATCCGCAATCCTTGGCCCGGACACGACGGGCTGCCCGGTTGGACCAAGGACGCGGAGGGCAAGCTCACGCTGCATCCCGGGCACGGCATCGGCAACAACTACTGGGACATCCTCCCCTTCGGCGGCGAAGACTTCTACGCCACATACCAGTATTACGCCGCGACGTTGCGCCTGGCGGAACTTGAGGAGGCCATCCGCAACAATCCGGGCTGGGGCATCCCTGCCGGCGCGGACGCGATGGACCCCGCGTTCCTGCGGCAACACGCCGCCGAAGTGAGAGCGAAGGCAAACGCGGTGTTCTGGAATCCCGGCACGAACCGGTTCGCCGCATGCGTGGATGCCGAGGGGAACCGTTACGACTTCGGGTTCACATTCCTGAACCTCGACGCCATCTGGTATGACCTCGCCACCGAAGAGCACGCCGCCGCGATCATGGACTGGCTCAGCGGACGCCGCGTTGTCCCGGGCGACACCAGCACCGGCGACGACATCTACCACTGGCGCTTTGGCCCCCGCGCCACAACGCGGCGCAATCTCGAATGGTACGGACAAGGCTGGACAGCCCCTGAGTCTATCCCGTGGGGCGGCCAGGTTCAGGACGGCGGCGCCGTACTCGGGTTTACGTTTTACGACCTCTGGGCGCGCCTGCGCGTTCTAGGGCCCGACGACGCTTGGCAGCGCCTCGCCGCGATTCTCGCCTGGGAGAAGGAGGTCCGGGCAGCGGGCGGTTATCGCGCTTTCTACGCGGACGGGAAGCAAGGCGCCACACTCCAAGGCGGCGGCACTGCGGGCGGCATCGGCGTCGATTGCGAGTTCTACGAGAGCAGCCTGCTGCCCGCCATCATCGTCTATGGTTTCGCAGGACTGCGACCCGGACCGGATGCCCTGGAAGTCCGGCCCCGGATGCCGCAGGCCTTGCCTGAATTGACCGTGCGGCGTCTTCGTTATCGAGGCGTGCCGATGGACCTGACCGTGCGTCCCGGAAGCGTGACGATAACGGTCCACGAGCGCCCCGTTGTCCCGCTGCGGATACGCTTCCTTGAATCCTGCCGTTTGGACCGTACCGGCAAGACAGGTACGGCATTTGTGCTTGACGATCCCGGTTTATGGCTGTTTTCATTTATTAACAATTAAATTCATTTATTTACGCCCAATCAGTTGAGGTCCAAGATGTACGGTGTCGCCTTGAAATCTCCCCTGTTCAACAATATTAAGAAACAAATACCGACAATAAAAGGAACAAATGGCATAAAACACGTGCGCCTTGAAGGGCTCGGACTGTTGACCGCTGTCTTGCTGGTGGGCACTGCTGCCGCCACGCCCATCACGGAAGATGTCCAGGTCGAAGGCCATTATCTGCGGCTGGGCATCCCGCCCGCGGGCGGCGTTCTGAAAGACTTTGGCCTGCTGGCGAACCCTGTTAACCATGCGGGGCCAAATGGTCTGCTGCTGGAGGGTTTTGGGGTCGGCAGTTACTACGTGCCGAACCGCCGCCTGAATGAAAAGACGGAATTGCTCACCCAGCCGGACGGCGTCCCCGCGATCCTGTTCGCTTACGACTGTGACGGTCCGAACATCCGGGGCCTGCATGTCGAGCGCCTGATCGAAGCGTTCCCGAACGAGACGTCCTTGCGCATTACATGGACGATTGAAAACCGCGGCGCCGAGCAGCAATGGGTGGCGCCGTGGGTACGCAACGACACGGCCGTCGGAGGAACGGTATCGAAGACGGACCTGCTCATTGCGCCGACGCTGGAGGGCGTTCGGCGCATCGAGCGCGTGGGGTATTTCCCCATGGCGCGGAACTGGGTGTCCGTGACGGACCCCGCGACGAAAGAAACGCTCTACGCGGTTTTCGACGCGGACCACCTGCACTCGGTCCTCGGCGTCTGGGGCCCGGACCAGAACCTGTGCGGTTTCCAGGCCGCGTTTGTGCCGCGTCTGCTCAAGCCGGGCGAGACCTGGACCACCAAGTGCCGGCTGAACTTCGTCCGGGGACTCGACCACGTTGATTTCGCCACGGACGAGTTCGCCGCGCAGGTCGACTACGCTTCGGGCAAGCTGGTGATGCTCTTGGCCGCCGTCAAGACGCTGGACCAGACGGAAATCCACGCGCGGCTCGTGGCCGCGAACGGGCGGGTCTGGAAACCGGCTACGAAGCGGTTCAGTGCCAGCCCCGACCGTGTCATTCGCTGCACCTACTCGTGGACCGCGCCCGCGGATGGCGCCTATGAATTGCTGGCGCAGTTGCGCCGCGGTGACGAGCCTGTGATGCTCGGGCAGGATACAGCATCGCCTCATGGGGGGATTGACACGCAATTCGCAGCAGGGCCTCGCCGTCCCGTTGCGTTCGAGGCGTGGACCGACGCCCCGTACGCGCTGGAGCGGGGCGCGCGCACGCTCGACCGCACGCTTGCCGCAGACGGCGCGGTGGCGGCGTGGTTCGAGCCGTCGCTGGAAAAGGTCTTCCGTGACGATGTGCCGCGGCCGCAAGGCAAGATCGACCCGACCGCGCGGCTGAGCCTCGCGCGCAACGAATACGAATCGTTTCAGATAGTCTTTCGCCCCGCGGAAGGCCGCGACCTGTTCGACGTATCCATTCACTTTCAGGACCTGGTCAAGGAGGACGGCGGCGCAAGAATCCCGGCGGAGTGTCTGACGGCCTCGCTCGTCGGTTATGTACCGGTGCGGGTCCCCTCCAACTTCGAGGGGCCCACTGGCGAATGGCCCGACCCGTTGCCGCGACTACCGGAGCGCTTCCCTGCGCCCGGGGGCCGGTGCACGCCCGTGTGGGTCACCTTGTATGCGTCCCCTGATACGCCGCCGGGCACGTACCGCAGCATGTTTGAAGTGCAGAACGCCGGGCCGGAACCGCTGGAGTTTGGCCTCGAGGTACGCGTGTACGACTTCACGCTGCCGCTTTCGGCGCGGCTCAAGACGGATTTCGGGATCAGCCTGGACAAGCTGGACAGGGGCGGCGGGGATGCGCTCAGACGCGCGTATCTCGAGAACGCATTGGAGCATCGCGTCACGCTGCGCGAGTTGACCCAGTTGCCGGAGCCTTCGCCGAATTTTCCGGCGGGGTTGCAGGCATATCAGACGCGGTTGCAGTCGCTGCGCCAGCACGGCGCCACAACGTTCTGCGTGCCCGCGTCCCTGGCCAACGCGCCGGACCAGCTGGGGCAAGCCAATGCCTTCGTCGCGCGCAACAACCTGCGCGGCGGCGCCTTCGTCCACCTCGCGCAGCAGCCGTCAAACGCGGACTGGCCCGCGCTGCTTCAGTCCATGGAGCGATGGAAGGCAAACGCGCCCGATATCCCGGTCATGGTGACCACGCATGGTATCGACCCGTTCCTGCCGGAAACGCTCGACCGCTGGGCTGTACATCTGCCCGTCATCGACACGGTGAACAGCGGGCTGATCGTGAAACGAATCCTCGACGGCGGCGAAGTCTGGACGTACGTGAACCACGCGCCGCCCCGGCCCTACGGCAATTTCTTCGTCGATTTCGCGGGCATCGAGCATCGCATCCTGTTCTGGCAGTGCGCCGTGCTCGGCATTCGCGGGATGCACTACTGGAACGTCAATTACACCGAGCCCGGTCAGGACCCGTGGAAATCGCTGCTCGACGCCACGCCCGTGAACGGCGACGGATTCCTCGTCTATCCCGGCGCGGATGGACCGGTCAACTCGATACGCTGGGAGATCATCCGCGACGGCATCGAGGACTACGACTACCTGATGTTGTTCCAGGACCTTCGCAAGCGTCTTGAAAAAACGGGCGGGCATGCGGCGCTGCTTCAGCGCGCGGCGCAAGTCTACAACTTCGACGAACTCGTGCCTAGTCTCGTAGGGTTCTCCCGCGATCCGCAGGTGCTCCTGCGGAAACGCGCGCTCGTCGCCGAACTCATTGAAGAAATGCGCAGGGCGCTGCAATAACATTGCTGCAATGGGCAGAAGACACTTGAATCAGATATCTATTATTGTTGCGCGCGCAAGCACGGTTCGCACAAGCACACTCGCTTGCCCGGTCCAGGGAATCACGTGCTCCTTTGTAAATGCGCTGAAGTCGGCATAGTCGCCCTGGTGCCTCCGTTCAAACAAGTCGTTGAATATCGCCGCAACGTCTTTGGAAATGACACCCGGCATCACGAAATGTTGATTGAAAAGAGACCGTACCCCTGTGTGCCTCGGGGAACTGAGTCCTTTGCGTATCAACACCGCGGAAACCGCGTAGAAACAAGCGTAATAGAGCCTGTTCACGCAAGCGCGGAATCCCCCTGCTTCCGCCAAGACGCGAGCATCCCGGATTGCCTCCTCCGCGCAGGCAGCCCGATACGCGATGAGCGCATCCAAGGCTTCCGTCACAGCACCGCGCCTTCCCGTTGCACGCTCTGGTAGAAGGGGGTAACGCGAAAGCGGGGCGCGTTCCAATCCGCTGTGCTCATCACGACCGATGAGAGCACAGAACCTGTCTCCCATTCGATCTCGTAGAGGGCATGCCGGACCAGATCGGTCCTTGAGTCATCCACCGCGCCCTCCAGCAACACGAGAATATCCCAATCGGAGTCTTCCGCCGCCGCCTCGCGGACCCGAGAGCCATAGAGGATCACCTGCGCCGCCGGTTCAAGGGCCAGCACGACTTCCTTAACCCGCCTCAAGAGCTGCGTCTGCGCATCCGTCAAGACTAGATACTCCCGTAGAGTTGCATCTTGCCGCAAAGTCTCGTGTATTCAGTATACCTGTTTCCCTGCGCGGTTTTCGCGCGATTCCGGGGCGACCTGCCATCCCGCCATGCGTTCGTCATGCCAGCAGTTTCGAGATACGGCCCTGCACTTCGTCCGTGAAACGCTGGACGTATTGCTGGAGGAACGCGCCGGGATGCTGGTCCGCATGGGTTGTAATCAAGGGCGTCAGGTCCATGGCGAAGTTCAGGCCCGCCGCCTCGTCAACGCCGTGAGAGGCATAGTACGTGGCGTGGGCCTTGCGCCGGCCCATCGTTGCGAGGTCGTAGCGTTTGCCGCCGCAGATTTGCGAATCGAACACGCCCAGCAACGCCGCTTGCAGGTTTTCGTGCGCGGACACGTCCAGCGGCACCTTGTCCGCATCGCAGAGCCAGTCCAGGTCGCGCCAGACCTCGCAGCCCAAGAGCTTGGACGGCCGATCGGCTGGCGCGAGCGCGCGGATCGCCTCGATGAGACGCAGCGTAACCGCGACATGCGTGTCGTGCTTGTCCGCGAGGTTGTGCGTAAAAACGACGCCGGGGCGCGCATGGCGGATCAGTTCCGTCATGTCTTCGACCGGGCCCTTGTTCGCCGGGTCCTTCAGCGCGCTGCTGGGGTGGTCGAGCAAGACCTGCGCCGCGTACTCCCCGACGACCGCGGCCTTCTTCTGCTCCTGCATGCGCACGGCGCGCATGTCCGCGTCCGTATAGTCCTTGTACAGGTCGTCACGCGGCGAGCCACTGCCGTTGGTAACCACGACGCCTGTGTACCACAAGTCGTTCTGCTGAAAACACTCGAGAATCCCCGAGAAAGACATGATCTCGAGGTCGTCCTGATGTGCGCCAAACGCCATGTGCGTCGTGCGCACCAGCGCCGTGTCCGCGGGCAAACCATCGGGCACGAAAATCTCGGCTGAGTCAAGATGCAGCTTCATCCGCGTCTCCTTCTGTCGTCCAGTACGGCGAAGTTTCTTTATAGCATGCGTGCGCATTGCGTTGAAAGCATTTGGCCGGTCGTGTACCTTGGACCGCAACAGGAGCGAGCGGATGTTCTTCATCGTAGGCGTTGACGACAAGACGGAAAAGAAGGAGCGCGGCCGGTTCCACTGCCCCATTTGCGGCAGCGAGCAGAATTACACACGGCGCGTGGTCCAGCGGGCCTTCACGTTCTTCTTCATCCCCGTGTTCAACCTCGGCAAGAAGGGCGAATTCATCGAGTGCGACCGCTGCAAGTCGCGCCTGAACCCCGGCGCGCTCAAGCCTTGATGCGCCTCGCCCAAGCCGGTGCGCAGGTTGCCGGGCCACGGGACGAAAGGAACCGGAAGAATGGTGGTCACCCTCGAAATTGAGGAAGAAGGCCGAGTTGCGGGTCGTTCTATGGCGTGCTGAGAATCCGAACGAGTGAGGACACACCTATGGCGATGCTCGACAGGCGCGCTTTCCTCGAACTTGCCGCATGGGGTCTCGCCGCAGCGGGATTGCCGCCGGCCGCGCGCGCTGAGACTGCCAAGAAACCCAACATCGTTGTCATCCTCGCCGACGACATGGGCTACGGAGACCTCGGATGTCAGAATCCGGATTCAAAGATCCCGACGCCGAATCTGGACCGCCTGGCGACGGAAGGCGTCCGGTTCACGGACGCCCACGCGCCCGCGTCGGTGTGTTCGCCAACGCGGTACGGCATCCTGACGGGGCGCTACTGCTGGCGCAGCCGCCTCCAGTCGAGCGTGCTCTGGGAATGGGACCCTCCGCTCATCGAGCCGGACCGCCTGACGCTTCCCGCGCTGCTCAAGCAGCACGGTTACGCCACCGCCTGCATTGGCAAATGGCACCTTGGTTGGGACTGGCCCTTCATCGGCGGTATCCCGGAATCGAAAGAGGCGATTGCCTGTGCGTCCCTTGACTGGTCGAAGCCGGTCGCGGGCGGACCGCTCGCCGCCGGGTTCGACTACTATTTCGGCGACGACGTGCCCAATTTCCCGCCGTATGTCTTCATTGAGAACGACCGCGCGCTGAGCATACCCAGCGAAATGAAACCCGAGGGGATGTTCGGACGGCCCGGGCCCATGCAGCCCGGCTGGGAACTGGAAGCCGTCATGCCCGCGATCACGCGTAAGGCCGCCGAATGGATCGACCGCGCGGACAGCGTGCCGGGGCGGCCGTTCTTCCTCTATTTCCCGCTGACGGCCCCGCACACGCCCATCGCGCCCGCTGCCGCGTTCAAGGGCAGAAGCCGGGCCGGCGACTACGGCGACTATGTCGTCGAGGTGGACTGGGCGGTCGGGCAGGTGCTCGACGCGCTCGAACGTAATCTCCGCGCTGAGAACACGCTGGTCGTCTTCACCAGCGATAACGGCCCCGAAAACTCGGCCTATAAGCGCATCCAGGAGTACGGGCATTGCAGCATGGACGGGCTCCGGGGACTCAAACGCGACACCTGGGAAGGCGGGCACCGCGTGCCGTTTCTTGCGCGCTGGCCCGGGCGCATAGTCCCCGGCGCGACGAGCGCCGAGACCATTTGCCTCACCGACATCATGGCCACCATGGCCGCACTGCTCGGCGCGCAACTGCACGACGATGCCGCCGAGGACAGCTATAATGTCCTCCCCGCGCTCCTGGGCGAAACGCGGGACGCACCCATCCGCGAGGCGACGGTCCACCACAGTTGTAGTGGCCGCTTCGCCATCCGAAAGGGCCCCTGGGTACTAATCGACGCGCGCACCGGCGACGACAACAAGGAACCGGACTGGTTCCAGCAGGAGCGGCGCTATCAGCCCCACGACCAGCCCGGCGAACTGTACGACCTTTCAGCCGATCTCGCGGAGCGCCGGAATCTGTATGCGGACCATCCGGAAATTGTGGCGGAACTCAAGAACCTTCTGGAGAAATACAAGCGCGAAGGCCGAAGCGTTCCCCGGAGTAGACGCAACGGAACGGCGCAAGAAAGGTCTATAATATGAAAGCAGGTTTTTGTCTGCAATGGATTTGCGTGGCGTGTCTGCCGGCCGGCGCGATGGCGGAGGAAATTTCGAGTGTGCGCCTTCCCGACGAGGTGCGGGCGCAACAGGTGCGGGACTTGCGGTTCGGCATGTTCATTTGCTGGTCGTTCAGCACTTTCTCAGGCGAGGAGTGGACGCGCGGCGTCACGGACGTCAGCTTCTTCCATCCCACGGGCTGCGACACCGACCCGTGGTGCGCGGCGGCAAAAGCGGCGGAAATGGGGTACATCCTGTTCCTTGCGAAACATCACGACGGCTTCTGCCTCTGGGACACGCAGACTACGGACTGGAAGGTCACGAAGAGTCCGCTGGGCATCGACGTGCTGGCGCAATTGCGCCAATCATGCGACAAGCACGGGCTCAAGCTCGCGCTTTATTTCTCGGAAGGCGACTGGACCTGGCCGGGAAACAAGAACCCCGAGCTGAAGAAGGCGCAACTGCGCGAACTCTGCACGCAATATGGTCCCATCGAGTTTTTCTGGATGGACCACGCCCAGGAAGACGGCGGGCTCGACCACGAGGCCACGGCGGCATGGGTCGAGCAGTTCCAGCCCAATTGCCTCGTCGGTTTCAATCACGGCGCGCCCGCAGGGCGCTTATGCCTGCGCGAGCGGGGCCGGCCCGGCCCTATCGGCGACGCCGCCGCTTCCGAATACAACAAAGAGGCGGAGCAGTCTTACAAAGGCTACCTGCTCGCCGAATTCACCTATCCGATTCTGCCGGAACACGAAGGCGGGGCGCAGTGGTTCTATTCGCTTCCCAGGCACGACCGGCTCTGCCTGCCGCCCGACAAGATCTTCCAGGACTATCTGGGCGCAGTCGAATACGGCAACATCTTCTCGCTCGACGCGGGGCCGGACTATGCGGGGCGCCTGCGCGACATCGACGTGGAAACGCTGACCGCGGTCGGACAGATGATCCGCGACTGGCGCGAGAGACCGTCCAAGCCGGGCGCGGAGAGACCGTGACGGATTCGATGCCGTTTTCTCAGCGGCGGGGTGGGCGCGGCGGCTCGAGTCTCTTATTGAGGCGGTATACGAACGCCAGGACTTCCGCCACCGCCCGGTACAGCGTCTCGGGGATCGGCGCGTCAATGTCCAGTTTGGCGAGCAGCCCAACCAGCGCGGGGTCTTCGTGCACGTGCACGTCGTGCTCGCGCGCAAGCTCGAGAATACGTTCCGCAATGAGGCCCGTGCCCTTCGCGACCACGCGAGGCGCGGCGTCTTGCGCCGCGTCATAGCGCAGGGCCACCGCCTTCCGCCGCCGCTCCGGTTCCTTTTCCCTTGCTTTCATCCGCGCAAGTCCAATCCGCCGAAGCGCCGCATGATCGCGGCGGTTTCACGCAAGCGGTCACCGTCCCACAAAGCAGCGTCGACCGTGACGCGCCGATAACCCGCCGCGCACAGCGCCTCCGCAAGTTCGGGGGCATGCGCTCGGATGGCCTCGACCGCGTCGGGGTCCGTGGCGCGAAAACCGCAGCGGCAGGTGCCGCTGGCGACGCCGAGCGTAACCCAGAGGTCACCCATGCGCTCTGTGGAAACGTCAATGACAATGAAGACGTTGTCCTTGTCGAAGCCACGGCCACGTCCCGCGCCGATGAAATGCACCTGTGCGTGGCGCAGTCCGGCGTCCGGCGGCAGCGGCAGCTCGAGAAAAACGTAGGGATGTTCGAGTCCGCGCAGGTTTTGCAGGGCGGCGCCGTCGAGACGTTCCTGCACGCGTTGCACCGCCGCGTCAAAGGAGCGCAATGCCCCCTGTGACCGAAGGAACCGGCGGAGCGGCTCGTGTCCCGCCAGCCGGGCAAGATACGTGGAGAGCAGTCCATCCAGCCCCTCCGGCCCGGCGTCCCCCGTCGCCGCCGTGAACTGCACAAGCCGCGCCTCCGGACTGCGCGCCCGCGCCAGTTGCTCAAGCGCGGCCGCGAACGCGCGCGCGTCTCCCGAGGCAAGGGCGGCCAGCAACCCCAGCACCCCCTCCGTGCCCGGTGGCGGCGCCGCGCCTGCGGCCGTGGCCTGCGCGATCCAGGATTGAATCCGCGTCAAGTCCGCGCCGGCCGTGCCGCGACCGAAAAACAGCGCCAGCAACTGGCGCAACGCCGGCGCGGACGGCGGAAGCATGCGCGGCGCAATGGCCTCGGCGGCGCCGGCGTGTCTGGTCATGCCCAGCGCGCGCAGCGCTTCCGTCAGGGCGGCGCGCAGCGCGGCGTCCGCCGCGCCCGGCGGCGCCTCCTGCGCGGCGGCGGCATGAGGCGTCACGCGCAGGGCAAGGCCCGCGCCGCTCTCGACAACCTCCACCTCCACGGCCTGCCCGGGCACGATACGCGCTGCGTTTTCGAGCGGGATGCGTGCGCCCGCGAGCAAGAGGACCGGCTCGGCGCTGGTCCCGTGCACGGTTGCGTGGAAGGTCTGACCGGGCCGCAACGCGGAGGCCAGCACGTGCTGTCGCGCGATGGGAACAACCGGCGGGAGGGGGAACATTTCGGCTGCGCGCGTTACACGCGCTTCTGCCGGGCCAGACTCAGCATCAGCCGCACCTCGCCCTTGCCGATACCAAGTTCCCGCGCGATTTGCGCGACGGACATGCCCGCCGCGTCGTACTCGACGACCCGTTGCCGGAGCGGGGCGAGCACGTGCGCCCCGTTGTCGCCTGGCCGCGGCAGCGGCGCATCGCTGCGCACGGCAGGTGCAGCCGCGGGTTCGATGTTCAACAGCGCCTGGAAGGCGCGGCGCGAGGCGTCGCGATCCTCAGGCGACGAGGGCGGCGCTGTTTCCTGTTCCGCCGCTGTTTCGCCCTCCAGGTCGTCGCCAACCCATTTCTCGAAGGAGCGTTGCTCTTTCGCCGCATCGGCATCGGTGGATGCGCGCAATTGCGCAATGACGGCAGACAGAGCAGCGGCGGCGTTCATGGTTTCGGGCTCGTGGGGCGGGACGTCCGCGTGACCAGCACCGAGAGCGCGCTCCGGTTGCGGGGACGGCGCCGGGGCCGCTCCCGTCTGCTGCTTCCGGGCATATTCTTCCACGACGATATCCTGCTGTGGCTGCGGCGGGGCTGAAGCGGCGCGCGAAGCCTGATGGATCTGCGCCAATTGCTGCTGTACGGCGCGCAGCGCCGCCTTCGCTCTCTCGATTTCGTCGGCAAGTGTCTGCGTCGTCTCATAGAGACGCACATTCTTTTCAAGGCTCTGCGCGAGGACCTGCTTGACCCCGGCGATCTTGTTTTCCAGGTCCGTATTGAATTGGCGGGCCAGGTCTTTCTGCTGCCGCACCACGTCGCGCATGGTCTGGAAGAGTATCGTGATTTCGGCCTTGTCGGTTTCGGTCTGGCGGCGGCGCTGCTGTTGGCGGCGTTCGTTCGCCGCATACGCGACAACAAGCACCGCGAAACTGGCGCACCCGATGATGCCAACGCCGAAAGAGGCCCACATCAACAGCGTTTGCAGCATCTCCTCCCGTCCTTCCTCATCGCGCCGGCCGCCCGCGGCGCACTCAAACCGTCACGTCGAGTTGGTGCTCATCCATGTCCGCCGGCGGCTGTTTGTGTTCATTTTTCGGGGCATTCTCGCCCTCCCGCTGCTCCCGCTTGCGCCGCCGCCGGCCCACATAGGGATTCGCCCGGCGCAGTTCGCGGTCCACCTGCTCGCTTTTCTGCTCGGTCTGCTGAACCGTCGTCTCCGCGTTGGCGTGCTGCTGCTGCTGGGCCGCGTGAGCGCGCTGCTGGGCCGCGAGCGACGCCCGGTCCGCGACCTGCTGGATGCGTTCCGCGGCATGCACGCGCGCAATCTCGGTAAAGGGGTCGATCGGCTGGGGCATCACGATTCTCCGCGCATGACCTCGCGCAGCCGTTTCACCGCGGCGCTGTGTATCTGGCACACGCGCGATTCGGTAACTTCCAGCACAACGCCGATTTCCTTCAGCGTCAATTCCCGGTAGTAATACAAGTTTAGCACTTTTTGCTGCTGTTCCGGTAGCTCCAGAATCGCGTCCGCGAGCCGTTGCTGCCGTTCCTTGGCTTCCAGCAACTGGCTCGGCGTCGGCGATGCGGCGTCGCCCGTAACGTGCACCTTGCGGATTTCCTCCGCATCGGCGGCGGGCAGATACTCGTCAAGCGAGAGCACCTGCGCCGTCTGCAACTGGGCCACCGTCTCTTCGACGTGCTGCACCGTCGTTCCCAACGCTTCCGCAAGGTCCTCCGCGGACGGATCCCGCCCCTGCTGGTGCCGGAGCTTCTCGCGGGCCGCCCCGATTTTGCGCGCCATGTTTCGCAGGGAGCGCGGCGCCCAGTCCAGCGAGCGAATCTGGTCAATGATCGCGCCGCGAATGCGAATGGACGCATAGGTGGAAAACTTGATGTCCTGCGTGTGGTCGTAACGCTGGACGGCGTCGATCAGGCCCATTACCCCCCACCCCACCAAGTCGTCCATTTCAACATTCGACGGCACGTGGATCGCCATGCGCCCCGCGATGAACCGGACCACGCGCATATAGTGCATGATGAGCCACTCGCGGGCAGCGTCGTCGCCCTGCTCCTTGTAGCGCACCCATAATTCCCGTTCATCCATATTGGGTAACGTCGTGGTCAACGTAAGCTTTGGATCCTCTCCTTGGGACTGATGATTTCCGTGATGCGCAGGCCGAACTTCTCATCCACGACGACCACGTCGCCCCGGGCAATCAGCCGGTCGTTGATCAACAGCTCGACCGGTTCTTCGATGAGATGGCCGACTTCGACGATCGAGCCCGGGCCAAGCCCAAGGATATCGCCAACGGCCATCTCTATCCGTCCGAGCCGGGCAGTCGCGACAAGCTTGATATCCAACACCATGTCTATATTCGGCGGGGTAACCGGCGCGGCCGCGGCCTGTCCCGGGGGCTGCAGCGCGGCTTCGCCGAATCCGCTGAGGATATCGGACATTTCCTCCGCGCTTAGCGTGGGCTCCGGCTTGGGCGCGGCGGCGCCGGCCAACATCTTCGGAGGCACCGCCTGCTCAAACGTATCACTGAAGAGCAGCACGCCCGAGCCGCTGGTCCCCTCCGCGGAGAACGAAAACGGCGCGGCCGTTACGGCGCGGCCCAAATGGTCGAGCAGCGCGGCCGCGTCCTCGGCCACATGCTCCTCGATGCGGGTCTCCTCCATTCGCTCAATGGTTCGGCCCGCCGCTTCCAGCAGGCAGGTGACCGCGCCCCCCAAGGCGGATTCCGCCACTTCCCTGAGCACGGCGCGTTGCCCATCGTCCAGCGCGCTCATGACAACCGGCGCCTCTCCTTGCACCTGCGCGGCAATCTGCACCGCGTCCGCCACACGAAACAACAGAGCGACGCTTCCGCCGTCCTGGGCGACCCGAGAACTCATGCAGACGCCGAAATCGGCCAGATAGCCCGCTGCGCCCGCTGTATCCAGGGCGTCCGCTCCCATCACGTCGAAGCGGAACGTCTTGGCCAGCAACGCGTCGAGCACGTCGAACGCGCCCTTCAACAGGTGTTCCGCCACCACCTTTGCCACGGCAGACTGCATCACGGGCACCTCACATCCGCACCAAAGACACGAGTTGCACGGCGCTCTGTTCGCCCCGCCGGCCCGGGCGGGCCTGAAAGGCGGGGCAGCCGCCGACTTCCAACACGATAGCCTCCTTGGGCGAAGTGTGCAATTGCACCACGTCGCCCACTTGGAGACGGGCGATATCGCTCAGGCTTAGCTGTGCCTGACCCAATATTGCGTCGACCGGCACCACCGCCCGGCTCAGTATTTGTTCCACAATGGCGCGCGTAGCGGAAGACAGCTCCGGCGACAGGCGGCGCGTGAAGTGGGCCTGCTGCGAAATCTGGTCCAGGACCGGGTTGATGACCATGAGCGGGATGCACATATTCATGGTGCCGACGGCTTCGCCGACGTGCATCTCGTACCCCACGAGCACCACCATCTCGCTGCCGGCGACAATCTGCACGATCAGCGGGTCGCTCTCCGTCTGGAGAATGGAGAGGTCGAATTCGATAAGCTGCTCCCAGGACCGTTTCAGGCAATCGAGCATCATCATGACTATCCGCTGCCCAATCCGGTCCTCGATCTCGGTGAGTTCACGCGGCTCGGCCAGCGTCGCGCCTTTCCCGCCCAGCACCCGGTCGACAATGGGAAAGACCATGGACGGGCTCATCTCGATCACCGCCGTGCCGTCCAGCGGCGCCATGCTGATCACCGTGAGGGATGTGGGCCGGGAAACGGACAGAATGAATTCGTCGTAGGTCAATTGGTCCAGGGAGGTCAGGTCAAGCCGCACGACCGTACGCAGGAACGGAGGAAAGAGGATGTTCACTTCCCGCGCAAAGGCGTCGAAGAGGCTCTGCAGCCCCTTCAATTGCTCCTTGGACACGCGCTCGGGACGCCGGAAATCATAGGCCGTCAACTGCATGTCGGCCGGGACCGGCACAGCGGGCGCCGTCTCGACTTCACTGTCAGAGACAGCGCTCAACAAAAGGTCGACTTCGTCCTGACTCAGTATGTCGGCCATAGAGGCTCCCTGGCGGCGTCTGCCGCAGGCTTCTCCCCGAGCGACGCGAGTATAGCACAGGCCCTATGGGGAAGCAAGGCCGGAACGTGCGATAACGTCTTTAGGCATAGCCAGATACACATGATCCAACCCCTGGAATTCAATAGAACTCAGCTATCTTCTTTATTAGAATTAATAGCTTTCTTCGACGCGAAGTACCCCTCGCCTGGCTCCGCCGTCAACCGCTGCGCCGTGGCTCCCGTTAGCTTTCTGAGAGCAGACGGGACATGTGACTTAACCCCAAACAGTCTCTCTCCCCCATGGCGCGGACCGGTTCCCTAGCAGACCGGTCCGCATTTTTGTTTGTGTAGCCCTTGCCGGAGACGTCTTCGGCGTGTGCGGGCGTATCCGCGTCGTGCCGGGACGGCCCCGCCCAGACCACCGAGGAAGCCTCTTCTGTCGGACGGCACACGAAACTCTTGAACGCCTCTTTCCGGGATTCTATGATGCGTCTCTTACAGGGGACGTTCCGGAATCATTGCGAGAAGGAGCAAGACGATGGGAATGCGCTTGTCGCGCCGAGGCTTCATCGGGGCGTCTGCCGCCGCACTCGCGGCCGCAGGCGCCATTTCCGCGCAGGACGCGCCCGCGAGGCAGCCCGTGGTTTGCGTGTTTTCGAAACACCTACAAGGCCTGTCGGCGTACGGTGCGCTTGCGGCGCAAGCGCGCGGCCTCGGTTTTGACGGAATCGACCTGACCGTGCGCGAGGGCGGCCATGTGCTGCCAGGGCGCGCCGCGGAGGACCTGCCGCGGGCGGTTGCGGCGATCCGCGCGGAGGGGCTTGAGGTCCCCATGATCACCACGCGGATTGCCGACGGAGACGACCCGGACGCACGGCCCGTTCTGGAAGCGGCCGCGCGGGCGGGAATCCGGCATGTGCGCGTAGGGGGGCACAGGTATCCCTTCGCGGGAGACCCGATTGCGTTCCTGGACAGCCTGACGGCGAAACTGCGCTCGCTGGCCTCATTGCTGGAGGAATACGGCCTGGAGGCGGGCTACCACAACCACAGCGGCATGCTGAACGTGGGCGCGCCCGTCTGGGACCTGCATTATCTGCTGGAGAGGGTGGGGTCGGAGCATCTGGGCTCGAATTTCGACCTGGGTCATGCCATGGTTGAGGGGTCCTACGGCGATTGGCAGGTCACGACGCGCCTCATCGCGCCTCGCACGAAGATGGTCTCCGTCAAGGATTTTCGCTGGGCAGGGAACAAGCCCGAATGGACGCCCCTCGGCGACGGGATTGTGCCTATCACCGATATGCTTCGTCTCCTGCGCGCGGCGCGCTTCCGCGGCCCCGTCTCCATCCATTTCGAGTACGACCTTGGCGATGAAACGGCCGCCCTCGAACACATGCGCCGCGACGTGCAGACCCTGAAGTCCCACCTGAGCGAGGCGGGGTTCGCGTGACGCCCATCGCGGGGCCCGGCCAAACGCCCGGGGCGCGACGGCAGAATCAGGAAAAGCAGGAAACATCATGCGTATCTTGTGGGTGCATGCGGGCGGCGTCGGAGACTTCATCCTGTCTTGCCCCGCCCTCGAATGCCTCGCCGCCGAACACACGGTCGAGGTAGCAGGCCTGCTCGAACGGGCGAGCCTCGCCGTGGCCGGAGGTCTGGCGGCGCGGGCGCATTCGCTGGACGCGACCGGCTTCGGCAGCTTGTGGGGCACGGCGAGCGCCAGACTGCGGGGCTTTGTGTCCGGCTTTGACCGAGCCGTGGTCTGGATGCGCGATGACGACGGCATGATCGCTTCGGGTCTCCGGGACTGCGGCGTGAAAGAGGCGACGTGCTTCCCCGGATTGCCGCCAGGCAATTGGCCGCGCCATGCTTCCGAGTATTACCTCGAGCGCCTGGGGCACGCGCGCCACGCCCCCTTCCGGTTGCGGGTCCCTCCCGCGCCGGGCCAGGATGTGGTCATTCACCCGGGCAGCGGCAGCCCGAACAAGAACTGGCCACGGGAGCGGTTTCAACAACTCTCGGAAAGCCTGACCGCCCAAGGCCGGCGGGTGGCATGGTGCCTGGGACCGGCGGAAGAAGCGCTCGCCCCGCCGGAGCAGTGTCCGTCTCTCCGCGGCCTCCCGCTCGTCGAATTGGCGCGTGTATTAGCGGGCGCGCGCCTGTATGTGGGCAACGACAGCGGCATCACGCATCTCGCCGCCGCGGCCGGCTGCCCCACTATCGCCATTTTCGGCCCGACCGACCCGAGAGTATGGGCGCCCCGCGGAGAACACGTGCGCGTTCTGCAGGGACCGCCGTGGCCCGACACAGAGGAAGTGCTTCAAGAGTCATCCGCGGTGTTGGCGGCAATTCCATTCATGGGCGCATAAGGGATGCCCATATGGTCGCGAGTCTCTTCGAGGTCAACTTCTAACCAGGTACCACCAGCAGGATGGCAGCCAGCACGCCTGCTGGTCTGGACGGGCAGATTCGATAATGGACACCATGTCGGCGCGCGACAGAAGACTCGCGTATTCGAGCGGCGTTCGCCCTTCGTCATCTTGAACATACAAGCAGGCGCCCTTTCTTATCTGCGCCCTTACCGCGGCGACATCATTGTTGAGTATCGACCTGAAAAGGCTGTGTCCCCTGGCTTTGTGTTTCAGCTCCCGTTGACTGTCCTCCAACGACGGCTTCAGGTGCGCCTTGACCAAGGCTGTTCTCAGCAGACCGCACCTGGAGGATTCTGTGATTGCATGCTTCAGTATGTCCGGATACTGCATGATTTCTATGCCCAGAACGTAGATTAGTGATTCCACAAGCGAGGTGTTCTGCGTGCGGCGCGCCAGTTCAATACAAGTGTCAAGCCAATTATTGCGCGTTTCCCGGCGGCAAGGAACACGCCGGACGAGGTGATAGAAGACGAGGTCCGCGAAACGAACATGAGTCCGCGCAAACGAAAGCCATAGCGAAAGTATGCTGTCCCAATCCAGCGCCTGCCCGCAGTGAATAGCCCCGGTGCGCACCGCGTCCGAGAAGCCTCGCGAGCGGCTATTCGAATTCGAGCGCTGCCGGCGGTCAATAGCCGCGATGCGCACCGCGTTGCACCATCGCCCGTGGGAAGTCAGTTCATGGAGGTCCATAGTCTCGAAGGCAGCCTGCAGGTCATTGATGCTTTCGACCGCGCTGCGAAATCGCGGCGCATAACAGCCGCAGAAAGGCGTGAAGCACCATCGTCTCTCTTCGGCCTCAGCAAGCACTTCAAGGAAGCTGTTACTCATTTGGAATGGCCCTCTTCCAACGAACCGGCCGTGCATCGCCAAGCCTGGTTGGACCTGAACGGTAACTCCAGGCACGGGGACGCCGTCCCTGCAGGTGAACCAGGTCTTATCTCTGGCTCCTTCACATTCACCGGCGTATTCGGGATGGTCCTTTCAATACAAGGCGCCCAAAACTATCCGATGGCATCTGTGTGCCTGCTCGTCGGCTCTTTACTCGCGGATAAGCTGTCGCAGCTTTTTCCACACAACCGCGGAAGGCATTCCGCCCTCGCGGATACGACGGACCAGGCGCTGCCAGTCCCGGCGGTGTCCCGCCGACACTTCGCGCCGACGCAGCACGGCGGCAAGAAGACCGTTCTGCTCCGCGTCAAGCGCGGTGGCATCTACCCGGCGCAGGAAGTCCAGCAGCCGGCGCACGTGCGCGGCGAAGGGGCCGCACTGCTCCGTGTTGCCTTCCTGGAGGAGCGCCATCAACAGCGCCAGGGACGCAGCCACGCGCGCCGCGGGCGAATCGCCCGGCATGCCGCCGTCCGGTTCAAGCAGGCCCGCTAACGCGACCATGTCGTCCATATGGGCCTGCGCATCTCCCCCGCTGTCGCGTTTGCTCTTCCTCACAAAGCCGCCACGGGGCGCGCTGACAGGTGCTGGCTCCGCGCACACTGCAAAAAACCCGCTATCTACTCTTTGAAATAGTACATCCTCCCTATAGTCAGGACTACATAAAAGTAGGGGACTCGGCGCAAAATAAGACTCGAACTGAACGCCCTCCGGCATGCCGACGGGCACGACGCGCGTTTCCGGCATTTCGCCCGCCGCGTCGCCCGCGCGCGCGGCCACGGCCACAAGCGTCATGACGCGGCTGCTCAGTTCGTATTCGCGGCTGACCTGCTCGAGTGCCTCCCTCCACGTGCCGTCAGGCGTCTCCCACGCGCTTTGAGCGCGAGTGATCAGGCGCGCGCCCTGCAGCTGCCGCAGGGTCTCGCCAAGCCCGTCCGCCTTTGCATCGATGAGAATCCGGTGCGACCGTGTTTCCCGGGCATGGTTCCACGTCAAGACCAGCGCGCCGGGCCCGTCCGCCGCGCACGACCCGAACAAGAGCAGTGGATTGTCCTGGAACACGACATCGCGCGGCTGCGGTTCGAGCACGGGTTCCTGTAGCCCTTCGAAAACGCAACGCAGTTCTCGTGCGACCGGCTGCGCCACGGATGAAAAGAGGCGCAGCGTCTCCATGTCCACCCGTTCGCGCGGAGTGGCAAACCGGCTCACCCCGCCGGTCTCTTGCGCCAGCAGCGCGAGGAACCGGTCCTGGCTTGCGCTGCCGATGCCGAGGCAATGCAGCCGCGCGTTGCATCGCCTGACCCGCGCTATGATGTCCTCGGTCCCGAAGACCTGGCCGTCCGTAACGAGAAAGAGGTCGCCGCCCTGGTCTCCGAGGAGCAGCACCGCGGCGTCCAGACCCTGAGCCAGCTCCGTGCCGCCGCGCGCATGCACCGTATCCAGGAAGCGCGCTGCCGCATCGCGGTTTTCCATGGTCCCGTTGAGCAGCGACGGACGAAACTGCTCGCTCGTCGAGTCGAATGCGACGATGCCGAACGTGTCCTGCTCGGACAGGGCGCCGAGGCAGGCCTTGACGGCATTGCGCGCCTGCTGCATGGGCGCGCCGCTCATCGAACCGGAGCGGTCCAGCACGAACACGACGCGCCTGTGCGCTTCCAGGGGTTCGCCAAAAACCGTTGACGGAACCAGCACCGCGAAGCGGCCCCTGCCGCGCGCGTCCGTCCCGGCGTACGAGAGTACCGCGGCGGCGTCTCGCCGGGCCTCGAGGACCAAGTCCCGATTCGGCACATCGCCTTCGGTCGCCAGTTGCACGCGCACATCCCCGTCCCGGGTCAGGCACCGGATGGCGTGGGACGGCGAACTGACCTCGACGGCTGCGCCGCCGAGGCGGACGTCGAGGTCGAATCCGACGCGGTGCAGCGATGACGCATCCTGCTTCCAGACAGGCAATACCAGGTCGTCAAACGGCGCATTGGGCAGTTCGAGTTCTCCCGTGGCAGTGTCGTCAAAGAAGGCGCGGGTCTGCGCGTGATAGGCGGGCGCAAGCGCGAAGGGAAACCGGAACCGCAGACCATCGTCGCGGGCTTCCACGCCCGCGAGCAGCTCGATCATGACCTGCACGTCTTCGCCCGGCTTCAGATTGCCCACCGTCAGATTCACGATGCCGTCGCGGTACGTGCGCGCCATGGTCGCAAGATGGCCCGCCTCGAGCCCGGCCTCGTACGCCTCCTGCGCTTCCGCCACGGGCCGCAGTTCCGAATGGACGTCAAAACCCGCGCCCACGACGCGAAACCGCTTCAGCGCGGCGTCGCGCGGCAGCATGAACGCATAGACCACCTCGAGCGGATGGTCTTCGGCCGAGCGGAAACCGTGGCGCACCACGAGGTGCGCGCCCACGGGCAGGATCGTGCCGGTCAGCCACAACTCCTGCATCGCCAGCCGGGCGTCCCGTCCGTCCGCCGCGCTGCATACGGAAAAAGAGCCCCCTTCAAGTGTTGTCGTACTCATTCTGTGTCTCCCGTTCCTTTCTCAGATGTTCCGTCAAAGCGGCAATTCCCCGAATCACCCGCTTCATGCGCCATCCTTCAAGGTCACCGCGCACCTCGACTGTCACGTCCGGCGTCACTTGGAAGCGCCAAACCGGGACCGGCCGCGGCATCCGGCCTGGTTCAGGGTCCCCGGACTGGCGCAGCCGGATTTCCGCCAAGGTCAGACCCTCCGCCTGCAATTCCTGGATGCGCCGGATACCCGCAAGATGGTCCCGCGTGTACGCCGCCGCGCGCCCGGCCCGCACGGGGCCCGGCAAGACCCCTATTGCGATATACAAACGCACCGTCCGCGGCGAAACCCCGGCCGCGTCGGCGAGTTCTCCCAGTTTGAATTCCTTGGTCGAATCGGCACTCATGACCACCGTGACCTTCCTGTGTTACGCGTCCATTATATCGCCAATATTCGACAGTGTCAAGTTTATGCAAAAAAAGATACGGGGGCGCCGCGCTTGTGGATGTGACGGTGGAGAAGACGAACGAGATGCATGCACGGGCGCGGCGCTCGCAGTGCCCGTGGATGTAACGCTTCTTCGTCTCTTTACTGGAGTTGGAGCTGGTTCAGGATTTCCGGGTCTTCTTCGTCCCAGGCGAGGACGGTATGACAGAGTTCGCAGTCGCCGCTGATGGCCTGTCCGTCTTTCGATTCATGGGAGTCATCATGGCAACGGAAACAGCCCGGGAAGGGATCCTGGTGGCCGAGGTTGTTGGGATACGTGTTCCAGGTCACGTTCATTTCCGGGAATACGTTGCGGCCGTAAATGCCCTGCAATTCCCGGATCGCGGCTTCAATAGCATCGCCTTGCTGCGCGGCAACATCGGGATAGTCCTTGGCGTAGAAATCGCGCACATGGGCGGCAATCAGATCGAGGTCGCCCGCGGCGCCTTGGATAGACTCGAGGGCTTCGACGCCGACACGCTTGATATAGGGCAGCGAGGCATCGATCGCGCCCGCGGCCAAGGACTGATCCACGGCCTTGGCGGGCGCGTGGAAGACGTGCGTGGGCCGGTTGTGACAGTCGATGCAATCCATCGTTCGGAATTCGGCGCGCGCGATTTCGTCTTCCGGCATCTGCAGGTCCGAGGCGCGGAACTCCGTAACCGTTCCGTCCGTCCCGGTGACCCGGACGATGCCAATCTTCTGCCGTTGTTCGTCCAGGGGCAGGTAGGTGGTGGTCTTGGCCGGGTCGATATGCCAGCTGTGGATGCCATGGCCACCGCCGTGGCCGCCGCCGATGTGCATGAGCAATACCGAATGCACGAGGGAGTTCGTCTCGTCATCCATATACTTCGGCACGACCCGGATGCGGTCGCCCGCGAATTTTTCGGGCCAGTGGCATTCCTCGCAGGTTTCCTTGGACGGGCGCAGTTCGTGCACGGGGCTCGGAATGGGGCGCGAATAGGTATTCAACGTGACCGCGAAGACCTGGCGTACGCCGGAGAGTTTCGACTTGGCGAACCAGTCCGCGCCGGGGCCGATATGGCACTCGACACAGGCGACCTTGGAGTGAGGCGAGTTGAGATACGCCGTATACTCCGGCGCCATCACGGTGTGGCAGACGCGGCCGCAAAACTCGACCGACTCGGTATATACCACGCCCTTGTAGCTGATGATGCCGATGATGAGCATATTGACTACGGAGAGCAGCGCCACGACGACGGCGATGCTGCGCACCCGCGGATTGTTGAAGTCCAGGACGGGGAAAGGCAGCGGCGGACCTGCGGCGGTCTCCGGCGTCTGTTTGCGCAACCGGAACCGCTGCCACAACGCACCCGCCGGGACAATCAGCAATCCCAAGACAAAGAACCCGGGCAGGACCAGGAACGTCACAATGCCAAGGTAGGGCGAATCGACCCTTCCCAGGATGCCCAAAGCCATCGTCACGGCAATCAGGATCGTGCTAGCCGTTACCAGGGTCGCCCCCAGCATCGTGACCCAGTTGGCCGTGAAGATGGCGGCAAACCCGCTCAGGATTCGGAAGATCACGCTGAACATCAAGCCTCCTTCTTTGGGGCGCATGCTCCGCCAGGCGCCGACAATTCCGTGCATTATGCGGTATCGGGCAAGTCTACTGCACACGCCCGGCCATTGCATCCGGAAAAAGGACCACGTGCCGCGGGTTACTCCGGGAAAACTACCCACTATTCGGCATACTGCGATTGCGTCTCAGGAGAGTGTCCGGCAAGGACGCCACAAGAGCCGGGGGGACGTGCAGGAATTTTGGGTACTTGTTACGTGCTGCAGTGGCGCGTGTCTGCCCCGTGTTTTTCACGGATGTATTGGCAAAAACTAATGATGTATGCTTCCTTCACCTTAGCGAAGGCCGATGGGGAGAGCTATTTTGGAAGTTCGTCGCATGCAACGCCGGAATTTGCCGGTTTCGTTTTCACCGCGCCGTCGCTCCCTTGTGTCCCTGGTTCGCGCATGGGGCGTCTGTCTCCTGGCGGCGGCTCTGTTCGGGCTAAGCGGCTGCCCCGGCAAACCTGGCGAGGTCGGGACACAGGTCTGTCTGCAGTGCCACAATGGCGTCCTGGCGCCGGACCGTTCCGAATTCCCGGAGAGCGCGCATGCCGTGGTCGCCTGTGAGACCTGCCACGGTCCGGGCTACCTGCACGTGCGTAACGGCGGCCGCGGGGGCCTGCTCATTCAGACGCCGGAAAACAGCGATGCCCAGTACGGTCTCTGCGGGCGCTGCCATGAGACGGAGACGGCGGACCATCTGGAGAGCCGCCACGGTTCCAGCGGCGCGTTGAACTGCGCCGATTGCCATGACGTACACGGCGCGGCGCGCACGGCGCCCGCATTCGCCAACAACAGTCTCTGCCTGACATGCCACCGGCACGCCGGTTTCGCGACGAACGCCGAAATCGAGGCCCACACCTTTCATTCGGTCGACCCCGCGGGGACTGGCGCCAGCCGCTGCTCGGGCTGCCATATGGTTCCGCTGCAGCGGTTCGACCAGGCGGAGGGCGTCTACAGCCATACGATGGTCCCTGTCCCGCCGGTCGCGTCCAACGAGGCGGCGGAGGCGGGTGTCACCCCGACGCCGCCAAACTCGTGTTCGGGCATCGAGGGGTGTCATGACGGGACCGTGCGGACGGCGCCGGTATTCGATGTGGACACTCCGGAGCATAATGAGTGGCTCCAGATTGTCTACGACGCACGATATGGGGAGTAAGAGTCTGTGCGGAACCCGGGCCATCCAGGAATACAGGACCGCAATGCGGACGCGAAAGGGCGTCCGCACCGGGGAGGAATCCTTGTGAAAAGAGCGGGTCGGGGACGTTGGCTGGTTTGGGGTATTGGCCTGTTCGCGGCGAGTATCGCCGCCGTCCCCCATGCCCAGGAAACGGAAGCCGCGGCGCCGGGCGATACGGCCGTCGCGGCCGAAGACGCGGCAGGCGGCGCTGCCGCCGAAGAACCCGCCCCGGCGGGGCGCGACTGGGTCAGCGGCAGTTTCCGCACCGAATTGGATACGGCATGGACGGATGAAGACACGGACGTGGACCTGAACCAGACGCTGCGCTTGAACCTGGACCCCGCCAACCATCCGCGGCTGCATATGCGCGGGCTCGTGGGCCTGCACGAAGACCTGGACTCGAGCGAGGCGCAGTCGAGCGTGCTGCGCGACATCAACGACGGGTCGGGCGAGTCCGTGCGGGCGCGCCTCTACTTGCTGTATCTCGACGTGGACGATGTCTGGGGCGACTCCACGCTGCGCATCGGCCGCCAGCGCATCGAGGGCGGCGCGGCGTACAACCGCATCGACGGCGTTTCATTCTCTCAGCGGGCCGGGCGTTGGGATTGGTATGTGTTCGGCGGCGCGCGCGCGTCCGTGTACGACTCCACTTCCGGCGACCTGGCGGCCGGGGGCGGCGTCGCGTTCCGGCCCGACGGCCGCACGCGGCTCAGCCTGGACACGTATTGGGGCGAAAAGCACCGCGAAAATGATGATGAGGTGTATCTGAGCCCGCTCGCCGCACTGCTGGGTCTGGAGTATCCCCGGCGCATCAAGTCAGATATCGGCGATAACCTGGTCGCGCTCAGCCTGTGGCGCCAGCTGACGCCGAACACGAGCCTCTTCGGCCGCCTGCGGCTGCACGACGGCGAATTGGACGAAATCAGCGCGCAACTCGCCGGGTATTGGCCGGGGGCGGACCTGAGCTACGAGGTCTCGTACCGCGGGCGCTTCGCCACGGCATCGGACCGCGTGGACGACCTGACCTCGTTCTACGAAGTGTTGGGAAGCTATGAGGAATTTCACAATTTCCTCGCGGCGCTGCACAAGCCGATTACGGAACGCATTGAACTCTCGCTGGAAGCCGAGTTTCACAACGCGGACGACGACTGGCAGACGGCCAACCGCGATTTCAACCGGTACGCGGCGATCTTGACGGTCGCCCCGCTCTTCAAGGCGACGGACATTACCGTGGCGCTAGAAAAATGGGATATCAGCGGCGGGGACGGCACGTGGACGTTCACCGGCGAACTCACTCATCATTGGGGGGACACGCTGGCCTTGACGTTTGGGGCGGATTATGAGCGGTACGAGGACCGCATTACGCAGTACTACGCGCCGCTGGGCATTGTGGATAAGCTGCTTGTGGCGTTCGTACCAGGATACTACGCGGGCTACAATCCGCTGGTTTTCCTGTTTGACCAATACGCCGTGACCACCTACGAAAACGTTTACTCCCTCTACACGCGGCTGAAATGGGCCGTACGCAAGAATCAGGACGTCTCCCTCGAGGTTACCTACGAAGAGGACGACGGGCCCGATTCGCCATACTGGCGCGTGCAGGCGGGCTACACGATTCGGTTCTGAATCTTCAGGAGAAGGACGCATGCTGCGACGCAACGCGGGACGCTATGGAGTGCTCGGGGCTCTGCTGCTTTGCCTCGCCGTCGCCTGCTCCACACTGACGCAGCAAAGCGGGGCGCGACGGGACCGCGGACTCCGCTTTCCGCATGAAAAGCACACGGAAGACATGGCGTGCACGGATTGCCACGACATGACCGACCCCGAGGCCGTCATTCCAGACCATGACCTGTGCTCGACCTGCCACGACATCGACACGGACAACCCCGCGCCGGAGCAGTGCGGCCTTTGTCATACGCGCGAGGATTATTCGCTCGATGCGCGGGCGCGCGCGCTGACGGATGAGGTCAAGTTCAGCCACGACCCGCACGCGGCCGCGGAACTGGAATGCGTGGCGTGCCACGAAAAGCCCGATGAGCGGCTTCTGCCGGACAAACCGATGAAGCCTTTCTGCATGGACTGCCACGCGCAGAAGAACCCGCGATTGAACGCGTGCGAAGTCTGCCATGCAACCTGGAACAAGGACGTCGTGCCGCAGTACCGGTCGGGAAGCCGGATCCAGCACGACGCGCCGCAAATCTGGGCGCATTTGCACGGCAAGGAGGCGCGCATCGACCCTGCGTACTGCAAGCTCTGCCACGATACGGAGACGTCGTGCGAAGAGTGCCACCGCACCACGCCGCCGCGAGACCACACGGTCTCCTGGCGCCGCCAGGGGCATGGCTTCCACGCGACCATCGACCGCGGCAAATGCGTCGTGTGCCACGAAGAAGACTCCTGCATCGAATGCCATGAGAACACGCAGCCCTCGTCGCATCGCGGTTCCTGGGGGCATCCGATGAACGGCCACTGCATATCGTGCCACTATCCGCCGGAGCGGACCAATTGCACGGTGTGTCATGAATCGGTGGAACACGACGGCGCCATGCCTTCGCCGCACGATTTCGGCCTGTATCCCGGAGCGTGCGGATTATGCCATCCGGGCGGCGTGCCCTATCGCGCGCCACACCTGCTGAACTCGACCGTGAGCTGCAAGACCTGCCATTGACGCGTGGCCGCGCCAGGCGCGACAGAATCTCGCACAGGGGCGCGGGGTATCCGTGCGACACCGTTCAAGGACGCAGGAGGCGCAGCAGGTCGCGCAGGAAATAGCCCAAGGTCGTGGCGCCCAACCCGTAGAAGATCAGGAAGAGAAGCCAGAGTATGGAGAAGCCGCGGCGCCGCAGGAAAGCGCGCAGGCGCAGGTAGACCATCCGGAAGAAGTTGGGGCTCACATTCACGACAATAACGGTAATATTGTCCTTGCCGCCGTTTTCGTTCGCAAGAGCCACGAGGCGTTGCGCCACTTCAGCCGCGGTGCGGTGAGACCGGAATTCCGCGACTATATCGGTGTCTTTCACCATGTTGACCAGCCCGTCGCTGCACAGCAGCAATACGTCCCCCGGTACAATGTGCCAGCGGTAGGTGTCCACGGTGATATCGGGATGGGTGCCCACGCATCGCGTTACGATGTTCTTCCGGCGGTCCAGCTCGGCTTCCGCCTTGGACATGAGCCCCTGCTTGACCTGCTCGTCCACCCAGGAATGGTCTTCCGTTCGGGCAATGAGCTCGCCGTCGCGGATGTGATAGCAGCGGGAATCACCGACGTTTGCGATGTAGACCTTGCGGGGCTGGACCAGCGCAGCCAGCACCGTGGTGCCCATGGGCCGTCCTTGCGAAACAAGGTCCAGGTTTGTCTGATAGATGCTTTCGTTGGCCTTCTCGATGGACGCGCGCATCACGGGCAGGGGCCCTTCGTCCCGTTCGTCGACATCATCGGTTTCTTTAGGCAAACGAGGCGGCTTCTCTTTGAGCATATCCTTGATCAGAGACACGGCGAGTTTGCTGGCAATGTCGCCGGCCGTGTGCCCCCCAAGGCCGTCGGCAATGCACAGCAAAGCCCCCTCTCGAAACAGGCGGATTCCAGGCATGCCCTCGCGAAAGACGCCATGAGCGTCCTCGTTCCTGGTCTTGCGACGGCCCTTATCGGTTTGGGCAGCAATATCGAGTCGCATACTTCTTGCCTTGTTCCCCGGTAACGGTATCAGAAGCATTGCACGATGGGCAAGCATCGAACGCGGGTGAGCCGGGAACAGCGACGCCCTCACGCCTGAATGCACGGAAGCGGGCGAATGTATTACTCTGACAGAGGACAAGACCAACGCTTCTTGCGACACGGGAGGAACGGAAATGGCCGGACTGTGGTTGGCCGGAATGGAAGCGCGCATGAGCGAGGCGAGCGCGGCGCGCGGCGCATCTCAACGGGCGGCCGAAATGGCCAATGAGGCCCGAACCGCGATTCGGGAACTGCAGGATGAAGTGGACAGGCTGGCGCTGCTGAATCAGGCGCTGTGGGAGCTGATTCGCGCGCGGCTCGGCGTAACCGACGCGGACCTTGAGCGGATGGCCTACGATATCGACATGCGCGACGGGAGACCGGACGGCAAGATCACGGCGCATGCCGTGCGGTGCCCCGCCTGCGGACGGGTCTCGAATTCAAAGCGCGCAAAATGCCTGTATTGCGGCCAACTGTTCGAGAAACCGGTTTTCGGCTGATGTGCCGCGCACGGGCCCGCAGACGCTGACCGCGGGACGTGTTTTGCTGCCCGCCGCTACAATACCCCTGGAATACCCAAGTTTGGCGAGGGAAAAAGGGGGATACGCCGCATACCCTTTTGTGTTAGACTGAGAGGTGAAGGGGTCTGGCCAAAAGGGGGCCCAAGGTGACTATGAGTTCGCGTGCCAAGACACGGGACCGCCGGGAACACGGTAGCCTTGATATCGTGCGCGAAGAAGCTATGGCTTTTGCGAAGATCGGGCTGTACCGGTACCGGTTCGACGGCACGGTGGTCTTCATGGACCAGGGGGCGTTGCGCATTTTTGAACTGGAAGACCGTTTCCCCAGCCCTGCGGACGCGGCGGGTCAATCTCTCGGCGAACTCTTCGTCTACACGACACCCGTCGAGGCGATGCGGCGCGAAATACAGCAGAAAGGAGCGCTGCACGACCGGGAGTGGTCGTTCCAGACGCTCAAGGGAACGCTGAAGTGGGTGATGGAAGACGCCTATCTCGTCCGGGAGGAAGAATCCGGAGAGCAGGTCATCCAGGTGGTCTGCCGGGACATCACGGAGGAGAAATCCGCGCGCTGGGCGCTGCTGGAAAGCGAGCGTAGGTGCTGCGAACTCGTGGACACGTTTCCCTTCTCGCTGGCGATTTTTCAGGACGGCAAGATCGTGTACGCCAATCCGGCGACGGCCCGCATGCTCGGCAACGAGAGTCCGGCCGAAATCATCGGGCGGGACATTCACGCCGGCGTGGCGGAATCCGAGAAGGAACGTTTGCGCACGTACGCCCGGAGACGACTGGACGGCGCCCCGGACGTGCCCACGCATTACGAGAGCGTGTTGCGCCGCGAAAACGGCACGGAATTCCCGGCCGAGATATACATGGAGCGCATCCTTTTCGAGGGCCGGCCGGCGCTGCAGGCGCTCGTTATCGACATTACCAAGCGGCAGAAGGCGCAACAGGACCTGCGCGCCAGCGAGGAGCGGTACCGGGACATTCTCGAGAGCATCCAGGAGGGATACTACGAGGTGGACCTGAAGGGCAACCTCACCTTTTTCAACCCCGCGTTGTGCGCGGTCTTGGGCTATACCGCGGAAGAACTGCGCGGCCTGAATTACCGTCACTATTATCCCGATGCGGCGGCGGCCCGCCGCGCTTACGTCACCTTTCAGCAAGTCTACGAGACGGGCCAAGCCGCACAGCTTGTAGACTGGCGGGTCAGGCGCAAAGACGGGACGGAAGCCTCCCTCGAGGTCTCTATCTCGCCCATGCATGACGCTGAGGGGAAACCGGCCGGTTTCCACGGGATTGCGCGCGACGTCACGAGGCGCAAGCTGGCCGAGCAAAAGAGGGAGGAAGCAGAGGCGCGGTACCGCGAGATCTTCGAGAACGCGAACGATATGCTGTATACGCACGACCTCTCGGGCAAAGTGACGTCTGTCAACAGGGTCGCGCTGGAATTGACCGGGTATACCAGCGAGGAAGTGCTGGGCCGAAACGTCATGGAACTGCTCGCACCGGAGTGCCGCGCCAAAGCCGCGCAGATGATCGCCCGGAAGCTTCAGAGGGAGGAGTCCGCGAGCCGGTATGAGAGCGTCCTCCTGCAGAAGCAAGGCGCCCGCGTACCCGTCGAGGTCAGCACGCGTCTCATCTACGAGAACGGAACGCCGGTGGGCATCCAAGGCAGCGCGCGGGACATTACAGAGCGCAAGCGGGCCGAGGAAGAGCGCCGGCATCTGGAAGCGCAGGTGATACACACCCAGAAGCTGGAAAGCCTGGGCGTGCTCGCGGGCGGCATCGCGCACGATTTCAACAACCTGCTCGTCGGCATTCTGGGCAATGCGGGCCTTGCGCTCACCCGTCTTGAGCAGGGGACGCCCGCGCACGCCTACGTGCACAAGATCGAGCTGGCCGCGCAACGAGCCGCCCAATTGACCAACCAGATGCTGGCGTACGCCGGCAAGGGCACCTTCGTGATTCGGCCCGTGCACCTCCCCATGCTCGCCCGGGAAATGAGCCCGCTTCTCACGGCGTCTATCGCAAAAACCGCCTCGCTCCGTTATGACTTTGAAGCAGACCTTCCCCTCATCCGGGGGGACATCGCGCAACTGCACCAGGTCATCATGAATCTGGTCACGAATGCGTCGGACGCCATCGGCGACCAGCCTGGAACAATTACGATCCGCGCGTATACTGCCGAGTTGGACGAGGAAAGTCTCGCCGAAACCTACCTGCACGACCGGCTCGAACCGGGCCAGTTTGTCTGTCTGGAAGTCCAGGACTCCGGCTGCGGCATGAACCAGGAGACGCTGTCTCGTATTTTCGACCCGTTTTTCAGCACGAAGTTCGCGGGGCGCGGGCTGGGTCTTGCTTCCGTGCTGGGCATTGTCCGGGCGCACAAGGGCGCCATTGGTCTCGAGAGTTCGCCGGGCAAGGGCGCCACATTCAGAGTGTACTTCCCGGCCGTTGCGCATATCGCCGCGGCCGAAGCCGCCGCGGAATCAGTCACGGCCGACGATGTGGGCGACTGGCGCGCGTCCGGCCTGATACTCATCGTGGATGACGAGAAACCGGTGCGTGAGGTGGCGCGGGCGATCCTCGAGCATCGCGGTTTTCGCACGCTGCTCGCCACCGATGGCCGTGAAGCCATCCGCCTCTTCGAAGAACACTGTGGCGAAATCACTCTCGTGCTGCTGGACCTGACCATGCCCGAACTGGATGGCATCGAGGTACTGAGACAACTACACGGGATGCGCAGCAACGTCCCCGTCATCTTGTCCAGCGGCTACACCAGACAGGACGCCATCGGGCAGAATGGTGACGAAGGCGCCGCGGCATTCATCCAGAAGCCCTATCTTCCTCACGAACTCGTGAGAACCGTGCGCGACGTGCTCGCCGCGAAGGTTGGGACGTAACGCGTCCCCGCTGGCAACGGGCCGCGGAACAGCGCCCTTTCCCTGACGCCGCCACCAGTCCTCACGCTCAGTCGAATTCCCAATAGGGCAGGTTGTACAGGAACCAGAGCGTGAGTTCCAGGATATCGGCGATAAAGTAGTAGACAGCGTCCAGCACGGCATACAGAGAGTTCACATTCATGGCGGTACGCTCCTGCGAAGAGCCTTGGTTGCGCAGGGCCGCGGGCTTCCCTGCTCTTCAACATGGACGCGCGGCGCAGGCGGTTTATTCATCGGCCCGCCGGCAGACGTTTTCGCCCCCTTCAAGCCGCCCGGCCGCAATACGAAAACGCGGGCATTCTTATTCTGCTTGCGCGGATGCGGAGGATCGCCGCAGATAGCGCATCTTCTTGTATACAAGCACGACCACGCCGGCCGACAGGGCCAGGAGCAGGACGGTAGTGGCGAGCAGCAAGTAGCTGTGCTCGGTCCAGTACTTGTTGAACAACAGCAACAGCGAAGCGGTGGTGGTCACCATCATGAATAGGGCGGGGGCAAGAGCGAAGATGTATTGAGACCCCCGGAGAATCAGCCACATCGTGACGGTGATCAAACCCAGCGCCGCCAACAACTGGTTGGCCGCCCCGAAAATGGGCCAGAGCGCATCGAATGCGTTGGTGATCGCAAACAGCCACATCAGGACCACGGCCAGACCGGAATTGAACCAGTAGTTCTTCATCAGGGCGGGCGTCCGGGGCAGCAGCGTGGACCAAAGCTCCTCGAAGAGGTACCGGTTCAGGCGCACGGCGGCATCCAGCGTGGTGATAACGAAGCCCTCGACCAGCAGGATGCCGAAAACCGTGCCCAAATCCACCGGGATGCCCAGATGATTATCGACCAGATGTCCGACTGAAAGACTGAACGCGAGGATGGGATTGGATTTCACGCCCAGCTCTTTGACCGGGAACACGATGCTCTTATAGTCGACAAAATTCATGCCGACGCCGATCGCCAAGAGCACGCACACGGCCAGCAGCGATTCGAGGAGCATGGCGTTGAAGCCGATACGCCGCGCATCGCGCTCGGTATCCAGTTGCTTGCCCGTCGTGCCGCCCGCGACGAGCGAGTGAAATCCCGAGATGGCGCCGCAGGCGATGGTGATGAACATCATCGGATACATCAGGCCGAGGTTGGCCGTACCCTCGGCCATATTCATGGCCGGCATCGAAAACGGCGCGTTGCGGAACCCCGCGACGAGCAGTCCCGCGGCCAACAGCCCGATCCCGGCATACAACACCTGGACATTGATGAAGTCGCGCGGCTGGAGAATGACCCACACCGGAACGCCCGCTGCGAAGAAGACGTAGACGGTAATGAGGATCAACCAGGCATTGCGGGACAGCACAAACGGGAAATAGATGCCAACCAAGATCGACCCGATACAGATGACCGAGGCAAGCAGATAGGCGGGAACGCTGCGGAGATTCCGCTTATAGAGGAGCCAGCCGAGCAGCGGCGAGAGGCAGGTGATGATGACCACGGAAGAAGAGGCGATGCCGCCGATACGGCCCACAACCACGCCGTCCCGCACCACCGTCCTGAGCAGCGTCTGCCCTTCAGACAAGCCCATTTTGGCCAAGGGCCACATCGAGGTCAACGATGCCGCCACGGCGTTCAGGAAAGAGGACGTGACCAGCACCAGCATCAGGATAGTGAACATGATGAACAGCAGAAATCCGCTCTTGCCGAGGGTCTTCTTGGCGATCTCGGCCATGGAACGTCCGCCTTCGCGCATACTTATGAATAATGCGGTGAAATCATGGACCGCTCCAATGAATACCGCGCCGAGCACTACCCAAAGCCACGCGGGCAGGAATCCGTAGAGAATGGCCATGGTCGGGCCGATGATCGGTCCCGCACCGGCAATGGCGGAGAAATGATGCGCAAAGAGCACATGCGTCTTGGTCGGCACGAAATCTCGTCCGTCTTCGCAAGTGTGCGCGGGCGTCGGACGGCCCGGGTCCTCGCCCAGCGTGCGCGCGAGATAGGCGCCGTACCAACGGATAGCCAGCAGATAGGCGGCAATCGCGAACCCAAGAAAACCCAAGACTATCATGACGCTGATTCCTCCGTATCCGGCAAGCGCCCATCATAAACGGGCGCGCCGGGCCGGGACAATCGCCCTGCCTGCTCTAAAAACCCGTGAGACTTCAGCGCATTCTGCCTTGGTCTACAGCAAGCAGCTCCGGCGTAAGCGCCCAGAGCAGCCGCCACCGCGCGTCGGCTTCGTTTCGTTCCAGGCACACGACACCGGCATTCTGGAACGCCACGACTTCGCGGTCCGCGTCGCCCGTGAGCAGCAGCGAAGCCGCGCGCGATAGAAACGGAAGATGCCCCACGACCATCAAATCCGCGTCCCGGCGGCGCAATGCCTCGGCCAACGGGTCAATACTGTCCTTGGGATTCAGGCCGTCGCGCTCCCGCGGGTTCGGCGCCCGCAGCGCGCCGGCCAGCGCCATGGCGGTCTGGCGCGCCCGTGTCTTGCCGCTATGCCATAGTTCATTCACGGAGAGATGCCTTCGCGCGAAAAAGGCGACCATCTCCCCCACTTCGCGCGCGCCTTCCGGCGACAACGGCCGGTCGGGGTCGGCTTCCTTGCTGAGCGCGGTGCCATGCTGCACGAGGTAAAGCCTCATACTGCCATGTCCTCCTGCGCCCCGTCTCCGGGCTTCCCTGAACCAGTATACACCGCTTTTCATCCGTGTGCCGCCCCGTGCAGAATAGGCGGTCCTGGGAACAACGGCTGAAAGAAGGGACCACGCCATGAAATTCACGACGGAATATCTGGAGTTCCACACGCGCAAGCACCGCGAGTACATCAACATCACCGACAAGGTAGAGGCCGCGGTGGGCAAGAGCGGCGTGCGGGAAGGCATGGTGCTCGTGTCGGCGATGCATATCACCGCGGGCGTCTACGTGAATGACGCCGAATCGGGGCTCATCCAGGACATAGACGACTGGCTGGAAGGCTTGGCCCCGTACCGCGACGATTACCGGCATCACCGGACCGGCGAGACGAATGGAGACTCGCACTTGAAGAGCCTGCTTGTCCACCACGAGGTGATTGTGCCCATTACGAACGGCAGACTCGACCTCGGCCCGTGGCAGCAGGTGTACTACGCCGAGTTCGACGGACAGCGCCGGAAACGGCTGATCATCAAGGTCATGGGGGAATAGCAGAGCAATGGCGCGCGCCGCCCGCGGCCCCGCAGCGGCGTTCATCGCCCCGTTATGGCGTTCCACGTCTCGAAAACCTGGCGGACATTTTCGGGTTTGGCGCCGGGGCCGAACTCGCACTGGGCGATGCAGCCGCCGTTGTGCCACAGCCGGCGATGGACTTCGCGCACCGCGGCGTCGATCTCATCCGTAGTGGCCTCGGGCAGCAAGTGTTGCCGGTCGATCTCGCCCCAGAACGTGATCTTCCCCTTGAACGGCGCGAGATTCTCGACGCCCATGCAGAACAATTGCGAATTGACGGCGTCTATGCCAATCTCGACCAGGTGCGGGTAGATGGGCAGGATATAGCCGTCGGAGTGCATGAAAATCTTCTTGCCTGCGCCGTGCGCGATCTGGGCGTAGTCTCGGTAACGTGGCTTGAAATGCCGCTCCCAGAGGTCCGGGCTGATCAAGAGGTTGCTCTGCGCGCCCCAGTCGTCCATGAATTGCAGCGAGTCCACGTCGGTCGCCGCCCACCGCTCAAAGACCTCGCAATAGAACTGATGCAGCGTGTCCATGAAACGCAGGAACCCCGGCGGCTCGATCATGAGGTCTACGTAGAGGTCCGCCGTGCCCCGGAGAAACTGGAGCCGCTCGAAAGGCCGCGCACAGAACCCCGCCGTCACGAAGCAGTCCGTTTTCGCGCAGAACCTGTTGACCTGATCGCGTTCCATGGTCAGCCACTCGCGCGGGATGTGGACCTTGCCGATGTCGTCGTCCCAATCCCGCACGAGCGGCCGCTTTACCTCCCCGATAACGCCTTCCTGGATATTGTCGAAGACGCAGCCCCACTCATCGACGTACTCGCCGATCTTGTGGGCATCGCCCCGCGTGGGCGGCGTCTCCCGCGGGAAACTGGGCGCGCCCACGATGTCCGGCGGAAAGTCGCGCTGCAACGCGTGCAAGACGTCGCCGTGGTGCATCTCGGCCCACGGCAGCGACCACAATTGACGCGGCGCGCGCGGCGGCCCCTCGAATTGCAGTGCCAGATACATAATCTCGCGCGGCGTGAACGCCATAAACTTGTCTCCTGGTGGAACAACCGGCGACAAATGCCGGACAGGGCTCAGACGCGCCCGGGCAGCGTGCCTCCTTCGGCTGTATCACAACCGATCCATGGGCGCGCTGAAAGCCTTTCCCAATGGTTCGAATTCCCCCGTATCCTCCGCCGCCAGCTTCGACCGAACTTCCTCAAACCGCCTGACAACCTCGACCGCGTACAGGGTTTCACCACATCGCAGGCAGACTTCGGCGGGCGCGGTCATAACCGCGGTGTTTCTGCCGCCGCGCAAGAGCTTTTCCGTCGTCTGCGCCTTCATCTCACCGCCGCACACCGGGCACTTTGGAAAGGGCTTCATTGCTTTCTCCTGAACTTCCAATCGATCCACTTCTCCGGGTCAGGCCGGTATACCGTCACGAGCACTGCCCAAGCACTGGCTGCATTATACGCCCAAACGCTATGCACCGGCTCCCTGTCTCCGGTAAGACCGAGGACAAGACAACTCGGATACGGCCAATCCGAAGGATATTCTTCGATAATCTCGCCGACCAATACACTTTCAAGAATAGCATCCAGCAATAAATGGTCCGCGTTTGCCTCTTCATCGGCATGATCAGACACACGAAACCTCCCATCCCGTATTGCTTGCTTTAGCGCGGTGATTTCCAAACGCAGGACTCCTTACCCGCGAAATCAGGCGGCTTTCACGTGAGCTTCTTGCCGGTGGAACTTATCGAGAGCGCGGCGTGGAGCACTCCCTTGTGCCGGCGCAGGAGGGCCGCCAGTTCCTTGAGGCGCGACGCGCGGCCCCGGACAATCACGATCTCGGCGCACAACGCGTGGTCGAGGTGGATGTGCGTGGACGCCAGGATATCGTGGTGGAAGCCGTGCTGCACCTCGGTCAGTTTCTCGGAGAGGCCGCGCCGATGGTGATCGTACAACATCGTGATCGTGCCCACGGCCTCTTTGTCGTGTTCCCATTCCTGCTCGACCAGCCGCCCCCGAATCAGGTCCCGAATAAACTCCGAACGATTCTCATAGCGCCCCTCCTTGACCAGCTTTTCGAGTCGGTCCAGGAGCGACTTCTCGATAGAGAAACTCAAGCGCGCGACGCCGGACATGGTCTCGTCTCCTACCCGAAGGTTCGGCGGCAGTATACAGGCGCGCTGGCGGCGTATTCACGGCGTCCGTTCCGCCCCGCCACCACGCGCTTGCATTTCCATAGGCGGCGCTGGTATTATTTTCTTCGTATTCGTAATACCAACGACCACCGGAGAAAGGAAGAACCCATGAACCGCAAGTCGGGCTTCACGCTTATCGAACTGCTGGTCGTCATCGCCATCATCGGCATTCTCGCTGCGATCCTGCTGCCGGCGCTGGCCCGCGCGCGCGAGTCGGCCCGGCGTGCGAGCTGCCAGAACAACCTGAAGGAGTTCGGTCTGGTCTACAAGATGTACAGTGGCGAGAGCGAAGGCGAGCGCTTCCCGCCGCTGGCGCCGTTTGCGAATCCGGGCGGCGTGCCCATCTTTGCGGCCGCGGACCCTGCCGCGCTTTATCCCGAATATCTGAACGACCTGAATATTTCGCGGTGCCCTTCGGACTCCGGCGCGGACGGCGCCGGGCAGATGGTGGCGGGCCGCCTACCGGATGGCACGATCGAGGAACATATCGCGGCCGCCGAGGCGGCGGGCGACCAGGTAAGCCTTCGTTATTTCCTCGCCGCGGCGCTCAGCCGTTCGTACTGGTACCACGGCTTTGCCATGAGCAACATAGAGGAATTCTACGGCGTCTGGAACGGCACGGGCACGAGGCCGGTAACGGGCAACGCGGCGCCGGTGGGCGCGGGGCCGGTGATGATGCCCATCACACTGAAGGACTGGGACCCGGACATCACGCTTTCCACGAAACTGGCGTGGACAGCCATCCTTGGGACCGGCTCCGCGGGCGGCGATCAAGTGCTGCGCCTGCGCGAGGGCATCGAGCGGTTCTTCATCACGGACATCAACAACCCGGCGGCAAGCGCGCAGGCACAGAGCACCCTGGTGATCATGTTCGACACCTTCGGGAGTTTCGGCGATGTGGCCAACGCTGCGGGCGGCGTCGTCTTCAATCATATTCCCGGCGGCTGCAACGTGCTGTACATGGACGGCCACGTGGACTTCATCCGCTACAATACGGCGTTTCCGGTGATTGACGACAAGGAAAACAACTACGGTATCCCGCGGCAGGTCGGCCACTACGGTCTGATGTAGCACTGTCGCGTCCGTTCGTATTCAATCGCGCGGCGTCTTGAAACAAGGACTTGGCCCATTTCAAGGAAGAGAACATGAAAACGATACGGCTTCCTGTCTTGTTTGCGCTTGGATGGCTGCTCGGCATCGCGGCGGCGGCACATGAGACCCCGGACGGCGTCCCGCACGAGCACGCCGAGGACGCGGGCGGGCCCACGTCCGTGTTTGCCCATTTCCCGACGGCCCCCGATTTCTACCGCGAGCCCGTAGCCGCGCTTATCCGCGAAGGTCTTGTCGAGCGCTTCGGTGAAGACGAGTTTGCGGCAGTGGTGCTCAGCCACGAAATCCATCAGCATATCGGCATCTACACCATCATAGGCGCCAAGATGGGTGTGCGCGCGCGCGAATTGCTCGAAGCGCCTCGTCGCGCCGTCGAAGTAGTCGTGGAAACGCAGCCGGACACGCCCCCGGCCTGCGCGGTGGACGGGTTGCAGGCATCCCTGGGCAGCACCTACGGCCAGGACCTGATCCGGATTCAGCCGGTCGTCGAACGGGGCTTGACCGTCACCTTCACGCACGGGGATAGACGGCTGCGCGTGGCGCTTAAAGACGGGTTCAGGGCGGAGATTCAGCGGATCGTCGAGACGAACACTGCGCAGCACGGCAATCTCTCACCCGCTTACTTCGAGGCCATCCGTGCAGCCAGCTACCGCATCTGGGCGGAATGGGACCGGGCGCAAATCTTCGAGGAGGACTGGCTGGATGCGGGAACGCAGTAGAAGTGAGCGCCTGTAATCATAGAGGCTGAAATGCCGGGCACCCTGCCGCGTGTTCCGGTTCTGGGACAGGCGGGAGACCCCGGAATATGCCAAAAACCGAGACACTACCCCGGCGTTATGAAGCATTCCGCAAGGACATCGCCATCGAACGGGTGGAAATGTTCCCGGTGCGGTATCCGACGGTGATGCGCTTCAAGTTCTTCGAGGGCCCGACGTCCGGGTCGGGTCGCGCGGCCATTCTCATCAAGATCACGGCCAGCGACGGGACCGTGGGCTGGGGCGAGAGCGTGCCCGTGCCGCGCTGGGGTTGCGAAACGTTCGAGAGCGCGCAGTGCACGTTGGAGCAATACCTTATCCCGATTATCACGGGGATGAATCCCTTTGACATCGAAGAAATCCACCAGGCGATGAACGTCGAGGTGGCGAATTGTTTCTCGACCTGCGCGCCCATTACGAAGGCGGGTATCGACCTTGCGTTGCACGACCTCATTGGCCGCTCCGCGGGCAAGAACGTGGCAGCATTGTGGGGCCGGACACTGCCGGACGAGTTGACGTTAAGCTGGACGTTGAACCCGCGCGACTTGAACGAGATCGCGCCGCTCATTGACAAAGGAAAGGCGCGCGGTTACCGGCATTTCAACGTCAAGGTCGCTCCCGACCCGGAGTTCGACCTCCTGATGTGCCGCATGGTGAAGGAACTGGTTCCTGATGGTTTTCTCTGGGCGGATGCGAACGGCGGCTATGAATTGGGGGTGGCGCTGGAGGTGGCGCCGAAGCTGGCGGATGCGGGCGTGGCGGTGCTCGAACAGCCGATCAAGCCGAACCGGCTTACCGGTTACCAAAAACTGAAACGGCAGGGCGCGCTGCCGACCATCATGGACGAAGGCGTCGTGTCCCCCGCGGACCTGCTCGAATTCGTCGAACTGGGCTGCTGCGACGGCGTGGCCATGAAACCAGCGCGCTGCGGCGGGTTGTGCTCGGCGCGCGGCCAGGTCGAGATACTGCTGGACCGCGACATGTGGTTTCTGGGCAGCGGGCTCACCGACCCCGATGTGTCCCTTGCGGCTTCGCTCATCCCCTACGGCGCGTACGGGCTGCGCTACCCGGCGGCGCTGAACGGGCCGCAGTTCCTGGGAACGAGCGTGACCACCGAGCCGTTCCGGCCCGTCGAGGGCAAGGTGCGCGTGCCGAAGGGGCCGGGTCTCGGCATCGAGGTGGACGAAGAGGAGCTGGCGGCCCTGGTTGACGCCTCACAAGAGGCCCGCCGTGCGGGCGAGCCTTGAAAAAAGCGGCTGCTTCCTTTGCCTGGCACTTGCAGCAAACAGCATCTCAGGATATGCTTAGTATAGAAGCACGACAATCGGAGTCACGAAACGGCAGGAACAGGTTCTAAGGCGGTACGCTCCCGACTCCGAGGCCAGTCCGCCACAGACAGGGTTTCAGGCGTAATGGGTTTCATGAGGCTCTGACCTCGCAGGAGAAGTACAACATGATAGACTTTACCAGCGTTCCCGTCATCGGCGGCGTCATCGGCGGCCTGATCGGCATCATCATCTTCGTGGTCTTCTTCATCATCGGATTCTTCAGCAATCTTTCCGCCTCGGTGGGTCTATTGGGACTGTAAGCACCGGATACTGCGGTTGTAGGCGCGTCATCGGACAGGCAGAATCGGCGCAGGCTGAGTGCTTCCGTCCGGCGATCTGTATCTCTGCAAAAAGATACAAAACATTGCAAGGAAACGTTATATTGCGTCCGATAATACTCCTCGCCCTTATTCTAGCCCTGCCCGCAACCGCCGAGTTCTCGTTTCAGGATGATGGGCAGGCCCTCACGGTCCTCGAAAACAACCAGCCGGCGCTGGTATACCGTTACGGAATCGTTGCTCCTCCCGAGCGGGTCGATGCGAAGTTCCGGCGCGCCTGCTACATCCATCCGCTTTATGGATTGGACGCCGAGGTGATGACCCAGGATTTCCCAATAGACCACCGGCACCATCGCGGGATATTCTGGGCCTGGCCAAAATCCACCGTGGGCGGCAAGCCTGCCGATGTGTGGACATTGGAGGGCATCCGCCAAGTCCACGATGCCTTCCTGGAACGCACCGCGGACGTGGCCAGTGCGGTCGTGTCGGTGCAGAACCGCTGGGCCTACGATGATGCGCCTGACCAAGCCACGGTGCGCGAGACCGTGCGGTTCGTGGTGCATCCGGCGGACAACAAGGGCCGCGCCATCGATTTCGAACTCACCTTCGAGAATATGAGTAGCGAGGAGACCGTCATATCGGGGTCCGAGGCCGAAGACAAGGGCGTGACGAAGGGTTACGGCGGCTTCTGCTTTCGGCCCGACGCCACGCGTTCGCCCATGACCTTCACCGCCCTGAACGGAGTCGAGGAAAAGGACGCACTTTCCCTGGAGACGCCTTGGTGCGACGTGTCGTTCCCGATCAAGAAAGGCAGCGAGAAGATGTCCGGCGTGGCCATCTTCCAGCATCCCAGGAACCCCGGATACCCGCATCCTGGCTGGATACTGCGTCATTACGGATTCTTGGGCGCATCGTGGCCGCATACGGAGCCCTATGCGCTGGCGCCCGGCGCCTCAGTCACATTGCGGTACCGGATGTGGGTGCATCGCGGCAACGCAACGGAGGCCGGCGTGCCCGCGGCTTTCGAAGCCTACTCGGCCGCTGCTCCCTGAGGCGGTGTCAGGGCAGGCGCACGGGAGGAGCAATGATGGCCTGGAAAGCGCGCGTATCCTGCCTGGTGTGCGTGTTGCTCACCCTCGCCGCGTCCGGCGGCGCGGTCGAAGTCAAGGCAGGCGCGGCGAAGGCGGTGATCACGCCGGAACTCGATTCGCCGCTCATCGGCGTGATGGGCAAGCCGCTCGAAGGGGTCAACCACGATATCTACGCGCGGGTGCTGACGCTTTTCGACGGCGAAACGCGGCTCGTTATCGTCGCCTACGACCTCAACTGCCTGGACGTCGCGACGCCCATCCTGCGCGAACACTGCCGCGATGAACTCGGCCTCGACCCCGCGTGCCTTATCCTGCTCGGGACACACAACCACGCCGCGCCCATCCAGATCGTGCCGGGCAATTTCCAGTATGGACGGCGGCTTGCCGAGGTCATCTTCGGCGCGATCCGGGAAGCCATCGCGGGCGAGGCGGGCCCGGCGCAGGTTCGGTTCGGTTTCGGGTACGGCTATTTTCTCACCGGCATGGGCAACGCGCCGCTCGATTACGAGGTGCAGGCGCTCGAAGTGCGCAGGAACGAGGCGCCGTTCGTGCTGCTGTTCAACCATCCCACGCACCCGCTGCAAATCTCGGAGACCCGGATCGACGCGGGCCACGCGGGTTTCGCCGTCGAGGAATTGGAGCGGCGCGTGCCCGGTCTGATGGCGATGTACGCCGACGCCTGCGGCGGCAACCAGTTTACCCGTAAAGGCATGTTCCGCCCGCGCGAGGACGTCGAGGCGCTGGGCCGGGAACTCGCCGATGTCGCGCATGCGATCATGACGGGGACCATGCAGGATGTGACCGGGCCGCTGCGCGCGGCGCTCGAGGTCATTCCGCTGCCGCTGGAGAAGCCGATTCCTTACGAAGCGGCAAAGAAACTCGCGTCCCATTTCCCGACAGGCATCGGTTTCGTGCCCTACCCGCACGCGCACCGCGAATCCAACTGGGTCCGCTCGCTGCTGCACCACTACGAAGAAGGACTCCCCTTCCCCGCCAAGACCACGGATATGGCCTGCACGGACGACGGCTTTCTGGTGCACGAACTCGACGAGCCGCGCGCGTTCCCATGCCGCTACGAAGAGACCATCGTCGCGACGATCGGGCCGCTGGTGTTCGTGGCGATGCAGGGCGAGGTCTGCGCGCCCATCGGCATGCGCATCAAGGACTCCTTCCGCTGTGAGCGCCCGATCATGGTGTTCGCCTACATGGGCGAACACAACCTCTACATCCCGACCCGCGAACTGGTCCGCATGCAGGTCTACCAGGCCAAGGTGCTCCAGATACAGTACGCCTGCCCCGTCGCCTGGTCGCCGAACGTCGAAGACGCCATGGTAACCGCGGTAAGGAGCATGATCCGAAAGATGACCGCGGGGCTGTAGGCTTGTGTTCACGAAACATCCCTTCAAAGGACGCCTCTGCCTCAGGCGCAAGACGCGTTCTCTATCGCGCTGACTCCGTAGCGCCTGTCTTGCTGTGCTTGCCGCATCAACGCATGGAAAGGCGGGCAGCGTATGAGCACGACAGAGCCCGAAGCAGCCTCGATGTGTTCCGAGGGGGACGTCAGTCTCTGGCCGCGGCGGGCCGCATGGGCCGATGCGCACTTGGACGGGGAGACGCGGCGCGGGAGGAGCACCTTTTGTTTTGCGGCGGGCGCCACGATTGATATGATGGGTCGGGACGAGAGGGCACTTCCGATGTCGCGTGAAAACGGGAATCCGGTGGTCGCGGTGAAGGCCGAGGGGCCGGCCGCGTGGGCGGTCCGCCTGGCCGCGCGTGTGCTGGCCGGCGTGTTGCTGGCAATGGTCGCGTTCTTCGCCGTATATGAGGGAATACCAAATCCTTTCCGGATGACGCCCGGCGAGTGGGCCTGGGACGGCGCTTTCCTGGTCATGACGACGGGCCTGCTGGTTGGCTTGCACTATGCCCGCATCGGCGGCGCGCTTGTCCTGGCGGGCTACGCCGCATTCATTGCCGCCGCCTATGCCGTTGTGGGCCATTTTTGGCTGGGGCATAGCGTCGCGTTCGCGATCGCGGGCGCGCTCTTCGTGCTCACGCCGCGCCGGAAACGCCTTTCCGCCCCGAAACCGTGAGCGGGCGACAACCTGGACGAGGTAGACGCATGCAGATCGAAGTAATGGAACGGAGCCGCTGGCGCACCGCGCCGGACGCGGCCTGTCTTGTCCTGTTCATGCCGGAGAAAGGGCGAGCGCCCGACAGCCCGCTGCTCAGCAGATCCGCACGCAAGGATTTGCACACGCTCGCCGCGCTCGGCGTGATTACGGGCAAACCGGGCGAGGCCTACTTCCTCCCCACGCCCGGAGGCGGACAGCGCGGCGTTTTGATTGCGGGCGCGGGCAAAGAACGCAGCGTTCCTGCGGAAACGCTTCGCCGCTGCGGCGGCAGCGCGTGGCCTCTCTTGAAAGGAAACCGCGTCGCGCAGGTTGTCGTGGACCCGGCCGGGTATCGCGGCTTGCCCGTCGATGCGTTCGTCGAGGGGCTCATTCTGGGCAGTTATGACTTTGACGCGTACAGGAAGAAGGACGAGAGAGCCCCGTCCAGGCACGTTCTCCGCGGTATCACGGTGCTTGTCGAGAAAAAGAGCGAGATTGGCCGTGTGCGCGGCCGCTGTGAATATGCGGCACTGTCGAGTTTGAGCGCGAACGCGGCGCGCAACCTGGCGAACACGCCCGCGAACGACATGACGCCGGCGGCGCTCGCGGCTTTCGCGCTGGCGATTGGGAAGGAACCGCACTGCCGCTGCGAAATCCTCGACGAAGACGACTTGCGGAAGCTGCGCATGAACGCCCTGCTCGGCGTGGCGCGCGGCAGCGACGCGCCGCCTCAGCTTGTCGTGCTTCAATACACGCACCCGAAAGCAAAGGAGACCATCGCGCTCGTGGGCAAGGGGGTCACATTTGATACGGGCGGCATCTCGCTCAAGCCGCCGGAAAACATGCACGAGATGAAGTTTGACATGTGCGGCGCGGCGGCGGTGCTGTGCACGATGCTGGCCGCAGCGCAACTGCGCCCGCGATTGAAGATCATATGCGTCGTTCCGGCGGTCGAGAACAAGCCCGGCCCGAGCGCGCAGACGCCGGGCGACATCGTCACCGCCTGCAACGGAACCTCGATCGAGGTGCACAACACCGATGCTGAAGGCCGTCTCATTCTCGCCGATGCGCTGGCGTATACGGTCAAGCGGTTCCGGCCCAAGGCCATCATCGACGTGGCAACGCTGACGGGCGCGTGCGTCGTTGCGCTCGGGCACTACGCCGCGGGCCTGATCGGCAACAACGACGCGCTGTGTGACGTACTCGAACGCGCCGCCGGCGCTACCGGTGAGCGCGTGTGGCGGCTGCCGCTCTGGGATGACTACCGCGAACTCGTGAAGGGCACGCACGCCGACCTGTGCAACATCGGCCCGCCCAAGGAAGCCGGGACAATCGCCGGCGCCGCATTCCTCGAAACATTCATCGGCAAGACGCCATGGGTCCATCTGGATATCGCCGGGACCGCGTACGGCGTGAAAAACATCCCCTATCTCGACCCGAAACACGCGACGGGCTATGGCGTGCGTCTTTTGACGCAGTGGATCATGGACCGCGCGCGTTCCTGACCGCGAATATGCGCTACGGGACCCGCGATGCGACGAACACAGGAGTGTTGCCTTCGTTTTCGCACAGGCACGTGTGTGTTGCGCGCCGCCGCGTGCCGGCCGGGTTTATGGCAATCCCAACGGCTATGATAGACTGCCACCCCGGTGTCCAAACGAGACGGGTTCAGCCAGGAGTACGAAGTCATTGGCTCTGACCACGTTTGCGAAAAACCCAAAGGCTTCTTAAGAAGAAAGGCGCGGTTGTGACTGTCTGGACGAAGATACGATTGGCGCGCCGCAGTCTGGCGGCCGTTTTCATCCTCTTGACGTCTCCCACCTTCAGCGATGACTGGCCCATGTACCGGCACGACGCGTTGCGCAGCGGCGTGACCGAAGAGCAGTTGCAGCCCCCTCTCCAGGAGGCGTGGGCGTTTGAAACGCGTATCCCGCCGGCGCCGGCGTGGCCCGCCCCGGCCAAACAGGATTTCTGGAACGAAGTGCGCGAGTTGCGCCCGGTCACGACCTATGACCGCGCGTTTCATGCCGCCGTGGCGGATGGCCGGCTCTTTTTCGGTTCTTCCGGCGATGACCAGGTCTACTGCCTCGATGCCGCAAACGGGGGCGTACTCTGGACATTCTTCGCGGAGGCGCCAGTACGGCTTGCGCCGGCAATCGCGGACGGGAAGGCGTACGCCGGGTCGGATGACGGTTGGGTCTACTGCCTGGACGCACGCGACGGCTCGCTCTTATGGAAACACCGTCCCCCTCACGCCGATCGCTGGCTGCCGGGCAACGGACGCGTGATTTCGGCGGTGCCTGTTCGCACGGGCGTGCTGGTGGACAACGGCACGGCCTACTACTGCGCGGGGCTGTTCCCGGACCGCGCGGTCTATCGCTGCGCCCTCGACGCGGCGACCGGCCGCGAACTGTGGTGCCTGCCCGCGGACAATGTCTCGCCGCAGGGGTATCTCATTGCTTCGCCCACGCGCCTCTTCGTGCCGACGGGCCGCACGAACCCGGGCATCTTCGCCCGCGACACCGGCGCACCGCTGGGCAGCCTCGCCAGCGGCGGCGGGCCCTTTGCCGTGCTGACTGACGACGTGCTGACCGTGGGGCCGGGCACGCGCGAAGTCGACACCATCCGGTTCGCGGATGCGCAAAGCGCGGAGACCATCGCCACCGCGGAGGGACTGCGCCTCGTCGTGCGCGGGCCGCGCGGGTACATCCAAACCGCAACGGTCCTGCGGGCGCTGGACCGGCCCCGATTCCTGGAACTTGGCCGCGAATACACGAAGGAAACGCAGCGGTCGAAAGACCTCGAGAAACAGGTCAAGGCGGCGGGCGGCAATGCGCCCGAATTGCGGCAAGAATATACGCAGGTGGAACAGCGGCGCGCGGAATTGGCGGACGCGATGCGCGCGTGTTACCTGTGGGAGACGCCGCACGAGGCACCGTACGAGCTGGTCCTGGCGGGGAACTTGCTCTTCGCGGGCGGGGACGGTCACGTGGCCGCTTTCAACAGGGACGACGGCAGCCTGGTCTGGCAGGGGCCGGTGCGAGGCCGCGCCTACGGGCTCGCGGTATCGAACGGCCGCTTGTATGTCAGCACAGACGAGGGTGTTATCCATTGCTTCAGCGCGGACACCACGGCGGCTCCGGCGGATACCGCCGCACTGCCCGACGCATCGTTCTTTGAGAACGGCGCCGAGGCGCTCCTGTATGCCGAGGCAGCAAATCATATACTCGCAAAGACCGGGATTCGGCGCGGTTATTGCGTCGTGCTGGACTGCGGCGAGGGCCACCTCGCCTATGCGCTGGCGAAACAGCCGGACCTCAAGGTCGTCGGATTGGAGCGCGACGCGGACAAGGTCGCGCGCGCGCGGCTGGCGCTGAACGCGGCGGGGCTCTACGGCCCGCGCGTGACCGTGCGCCATTGGACGGACGAGACGCTGCCATACACGACCTATATGGCGAATCTGGTTGTCTCCGACGCGGCGTTGACGGGAGCCGCGCCATCCATCGCGGCGGCCGAAGTGCTACGCGTCCTGCGGCCGTACGGCGGTGTCGCCTGCATCGGCGCACCGGCGCCGGTAACGGCATCGCCGGACCCAAGCGCGCTGGCCGCTTGGGGGGTTGGTATTTCCGGACTGCGCATCGACACTGTGGACGGCGTCTGGGCGGTAATCGAGCGCGGCCCGGTGGCGGGCGCGGGTGAATGGACGCAGCTCTATGCCGATTCCGCGCACACCGCATGCAGCCGCGATCCCGTGCGCGGGCCCATGGATATCCTCTGGTTCGGCGAACCGGGCCCGCGCGACATGGTCGACCGCCACCACCGGCCCATGTCGTCGTTATTCAAGGACGGGCGGCTTTTCATTCCGGGGGACAACCTGGTAATTGCGGTGGACGCCTACAATGGCACGCAACTCTGGCGCCGGGAGGTGCCGGATTCGCGGCGCGTGGGCAGCCTCAAGAACAGCGGCCACATGGTGCTCGCCGGCGACGCGCTGTACGTGGCGCGCAAGAATGAATGCTGGGTGTTCGACCCGGTTACGGGCGAGCAGCGGGCAATGTTCCGGCTCCCGGCGCAGGAAGCCGCCGCCGAGGACTGGGGCTACCTCGACTGCGTGGACGACATCCTCCTGGGCACGAGCCAGGCCGAAGGCGCTTCCTTCGACCAGCTTTCTAAAATGCAGGTCAACATCATCGAAGGCGATTTCCGGCCCGTCATCATGAGCCGAGCCCTGTTCGGCATGGACCGGAACAACGGCAACGTGTTGTGGCGTTATCAGGATGGCGTCATCATGAATGACGCGGTCTGCGCCGCGGAGCATCGTGTCTACTTCATCGAAAGCCGAAATGAGACCGCGCGCGCGAACAAGAACGGGCGGCTCGGCATCAAGCAGTTCTGCGAAAGCGATACATACCTGATCGCCCTCGATCTGCGAGACGGGCGAAAGCTCTGGGAGCGGCCGGTTACTCTGCCGTTCCACCATATCATGTATTTGAACGGCGCCAACGGTCTCCTGCTCGCATCCGGGTCGTATAACGAGCAGGAGAAGGTCATGTACGGACTCTTCACGTTCGAAATGGCGAGCGGCGCAGACGCGTGGCAGACCTCGTTCCGCGCCATGGACGCGCGCTGTACCGATTTCGCCGGCACGGGCGGCTCGCATGGCGAGCAGTGGCAGCATCCGGTGATCATCGACGGCGTCATTTACGCACGGCCCTACGCGTTCGACTTGCGCACCGGCGAAAAGAAAGAGTACGTGCTGTATCGCGGTGGGCACGGCTGCGGCGGACTGACCGGTTCGGCTTATTACCTGTACGGACGGGGCAGCAACCCGCGCATGTACCCGACGGAAGCGACTCAGACCGAGGGCATTCCGCTGACGACGGTGTCCCGCCCGGGCTGCTGGCTGAACATTATCCCCGCGGGCGGCATCATCATGATCCCCGAGTCGAGTTCCGGGTGTACCTGCGCTTATCCTTTGCAGACCTCGATTGCGTTCATCCCCAAAGCGGACCTGTAACCCGCGTCACGCCGCCGTACAATTGGGAAAGACCGCCGCACCAGCGCCGGCAGCGCCTCCAGGAACGCCGCCGCCCGTTCCTTCGCCGAGTGCGTGTCAGCTCCCGAAACCGGGGGCTCACTCGGGCAATGGCTTTCCCTTGGTCTCCGGCGCAAAGGGCAACACCAACAGGCCCAGCACGAAGACCGACGACAACAGCAGGATGCTGGTCGCGTAGCCGAACGCATCCAGGAGGCCCGCGGAAAAGAACACGGCGAACGCGGTCAGATACCGGGCGACGTTATAGCAGAATCCCGTTCCGGTGGAGCGCAGGCGCGTGGGGAACAGTTCCGGAAAATAGACCGCGAAACCGCCGAGCAACATGAGCAGCGCGAAACCAACGCCGAAAAACAGGAGCAGCGCCTGCGCATAGGTGCTGGTCACTGCAAACGCGGTCGGGATGATAATCAGGCACGCGAGCAGCGAGATAGCGAATGACCAGCGCCGCCCGATGCGCAGGGCAAGCCACGCGAAAAGCAAGGAGCCGAAGAAGGAACCGAAGTTCTGGCACATGCCGACGGACACGACCATGATCTCCTTGACCTGCTTGTCTTGCAGCGAAGGGAACCACTCTCTGTATCCTTCGGGCTGTAGGATAGCGCGATTGAGTTCAGGGGAGAGCACGCCCATGCCCCAAAAACCGATGACGCCAACCGTGGCCAGCGCCACGCCAATCAGCGTGTTGCGGCGCACCTGCGGCTCTCGAAACAGTCCGAAGATGGAACCCATGGCAGCCTTGCCCTGGCGGGCGTCCTCCCGCGCCTGATGCCACTTCTCCGGCTCACGAACAAAGAGAAAAATGATCACCACCAGCAACGCGGGGACAATGCCGACGCCGAATACCCAACGCCAGGCGTGGGCCGGGTCCATCAGCGTGACAACGGCAATCGTGACGAAGCCCGCGGTGATATTGCCGAGAGCGGAAGTCGCCTGCACCAGGCTCAAAGCCGTGGCGCGCGCGTGAGCGGGAAAAGTCTCGGCGACGAGCGCCGCACCCGCGGCAAACTCGCCTCCAACGCCGAGGCCGGTCAGGAAGCGCAACGCGGCGAACTGCTGCCAGGTCTGTGCAAGGCCGCTCAAGCCGGTGAACACTGCATAGACCAGGATGGTAACCGCCATCGTGCGGGTGCGGCCAAGCCGGTCGCCGACCATACCGAATAGAAGGCCGCCCGTCGCCCATCCGATCATCAGGCAGGCCGTGACTACATTGATGAAATAGCGGACATCTCCGTCCGAAGCGCCGGGACCGAGCAATTCCTTGAGCGCGTACTCCTTTGAATAGACGAACAGCCACTGGTCCAAGGTATCGAACGACCAGCCCAAGCACGCGACCACGAGCACAAGATAGTGGTAGCCCGTGAGTCCTTCGGTCCAACGTCTTCTTTCTTCCGGCACAGCACGTCCTCCCGCTTCTCTGGCACAGAATTCCATGGTTCCCCGGTCAGGTCATACCATAACGGACACAGACCGTGTTTGCAAGCGGAAATGCCTTCCCCGAGCGCGTTCCAGCGCATTTCGTCCGCGCAGGCTCACTCCGTGATGCGCTCGTAAGTGAAGAAAGCCGACCCCGGACGTTCCGATATCCCCACGGGCAGGCCGCGGTCCGCCAATTCGACCCCTGTAAGCACGACCGGGTTATCGGGCGCGTCCATATTGGTGACGCGGTAGCGGGCTTCGGGCCGCAGCGCTTTCAGGGGCAGCTGCGCCGTTTCATAGATGCTCGCATCGCGCCGGAATACCTGGATCATCCCCGCGCCCGCTTCGGGCCGGTCGAATTGCCAGCCGATCCACTGGTCATTCGACAGCGTGTACGGCGTGAGCGGGTAGTAATCGCCGAAATAGTTGGCGCCGAAATCGCGCCATTGCCGGACCAGTCGGGCCAGCGTCGGGTAGTCCAGGTTTGCCTCGCGCTGGTCCCAGCACGCGGTGAAATGAGGGCACAAGACGCTGCGCACAAGATAGGGGTCGGTCTTGGACGTGCCGGTGCCGTAAAAGGGGAACCACAGCGACAACGCCCAGGTGTGGCACTGGTTGCCGACGGGTTCCATGATGTAATCGCTGCGCAGCAGCGGAACGGCGCGACGGAGCGTTTCCAGGTCGTTCCGTCGTCCGCCGGATGCGCACGAGTCAATGAGCATGTTCGGATGACGCCGCCGCAACTCGTCCCAATAGGCGAAATAACCCTCGACGTGCCGGATTTCCGTTATGCCCTGCCGGTCGGGCGCATCGGCGCGACGCCAGTAGTCCAGCGGGTCCATGTTGAAGTCCTGACGGTAGAGGTCGATGCCCTCTCGCGTAAGCAGCGCGTCCACATGGTCCGTGAGCCAGCGGCGCGCTTCAGGGTTGCCTAGGTCGAGCAGGCCGCCGCCGGCGCCGCCATGAATCCACTCGGGGTGATTCTCGGTGAGCCAAGTGCCCGCCGTAACGCGCTCCGGCTCGAACCAGACGATAATATCGACGTCCTTAGCGTGCGCGTGGTCGGTGATGGGCCGAAAACCGCCGGGAAAGCGCCCTTGGTCCACCTCCCACGTTCCTGTATTGGGCCAACCAGTCTTGTTGTAGTACCAGCCGGCGTCCATCCACCAGTAATCCAGTTTGATGTCGCGTTCCAGATACTTGTCAACGAAAAAGATCTGACTCTCGGTGTCGGCGTTGATCATCTCGCCGTATTGGTGCGAACTGCACGCGGCCAATTGCGGCAACGGCGGTAGTTTGCCGCCGGGCCGCGGCACATTGTGCGCGATCATCCACGCGCGCCAGACGTTCTGCGCATGGAGCCGGCCTTCTTTCCAGAACTGCAGGACAATCATCGGCGTCCGCGCCTCTTCGCCGGGATGCAGCGTGAAATGGGTGCGTTCCTGACCCGCGCGCAGGCAGATGCCGTATCCGCCGTCGCGGGTGAACTGCGCCGCCCATTGGCCTGCCCAGCTGACAACGAAGATGAGCCCTTCCGTGCCCGCGCCTTCCTCCTCGCCGAAAGCCAGATTGAAATAGGGAAACGCCATCTGAGTAGGTCTGCCGCCCGTGTTGGCAATCCGCAAGTCCTCATCCGGCTCCAGCGGCTCTCGGACAGGCTCGAAGCTGTCTGCCGTGCAATTGTCGCCTTTATGCCGGTTCAACGTGAATTCCCGCTCCGAGGCGCGTTCGAACCGCGTATCGATGGCCAGAATATCGCTGAGGATGGGCGTGTCCTGCCCGCCGTTGTTGCGGAAGTGGAGCGTCCACTCGACTACGGGGAAATCGCGATAGGCAACGCCAACGCAACGGACCTCCAGCCCGGTCTTGGGGTCGGTATAGGTGATCACGTGTTCCATACGCTGCTCATCGAGCGGTTTGGCATCCTGTGCGCGCGCCCAGCCGGGTAGCAGCTCGCGCGAGTGCTGCCCGCCGTAAACGAAAGAGAAAAACGGTTCGGTGTCGTACGGCTCACGATGGTGTGATTCAATGGGCAGGTCGCCAAGCCAGATGACGCTGCCGTCCTCCAACGTAACCCGCGCATCCGCCCAGTCCGCCTGGTCGCAGGCGATACCATCGCCGCCATCGTCCACATGCAGGCCGAGGCGCGTGGCGCCGTTGAGCACGACGTTCACCGGCACGCCGGCCGCGCCCTCGCGCATCAGGTCAGACTGCCATGCCTTGCGCGCGCCGGCGCGCACCGAGAACACAACACTGCCGCGGCCCCCGCTGGTCTGCTCATTCGAGTCCACGCCAACAACGGCCTCGAATGCCGCGGCGGGGCCGGGCAGGTATGCCACGACCCGGCTGACCGCATGGCAGTAGAGGCCGCGGGTGTATTCACGGTCGGCGATGCGCATGGGCTTGCCGCCGCGCGCGTTCAACTGAACGGGATCGTTATTCGCGATGACCTCGATGTGCGGGCGCGCTCCGGCGGTGGCGACGATGCCTTCAAACTTGGCGGCGGCCCACTGCTGCGCCTCGGCCAGTTCGGCTTCGGTTGCGGCGGCGCCGGTGATGATGTGAGCAAGACAGGCGATAATGGCAGCAGCGGTCATGAACCGTTTTTCCTTTCGCATTACACGCGGTCAGCGGCACACGCACCCTGGTCCAGGCAAAAGACCGTGGTACACCCCCGGCTTCCGCCGCGACGGACGGCGGACACATTCTCCCCCGGCCGGTCGCGAGCATAGACCAGACGCGCCGCTGGCGTCTATTCCGGCAAGACAGATTGGTCAGCGACCCAGTTCGACGGCCTGCGGCAGTGCAGGTGGATACGCTTCGTGCATGCTTCTTCGCGCAAATGCGCCGCAGCCCGATAGGCCGGGTCGCGCACGAAGCGGTGAAAATGCTCGATGCTCGGCCATTCGGTGATGTACACGTAATCCGGGCGAAAATCCCCCTGAATCACGTCGACCGGAATCAGCGCTTCGATGCGCCGTGCGCCGTACTTGCGCGCAACCACCGAGGCAGCCTCGAGGTATTCGGCGTAGCGTTGCGCGCCATGGGGCCGGGCAAACCACACGGCATGCAGGATGTACGCCCGTTGGTCCTCGGGCTGGTTTCCAGAGCCAGGCATACGCGAACCCTTTCACTCGCCCCTATCGGCACTAGACTGGCTCACCCGCCGCACATGCACGCCCCGCTCGGGGCGCACGTTTGACCTGTTCAGATACTACGGCAGCAGGCGCGCTTGTGTCAATCATTTCGAGGCAATACGGCCAGCACACGGTGAAAATACTTATCCTTGCGGGGCTGTTCCGCGAACGCCGCGCACCTCATGGCAGCATACGCGCGCGGCAGATGAGCTACCAAATTGTCACTAATTATATGAAATATGTGCATAGTGCTCACAAAGAACGCACTTGATGGGAAGAAAATCTGCCGTTCAGGTAGTTTCTAACAAGAAAGGACTTGACTTGTGGCAACCGGTTTCAGTAGGATACGGGTCCAACGCCTATCGGTGCGGGCACCGAATCTTAGACCTGAGTACCGGTCTCGTTTGCAGACTCCATCGTTCAAACAGAAAGGCGGCGGTAGTGTATATGCGCACGACATGGCAACGAGGGATGTATGAGCCGAGCACGGAGCATGACGCGTGCGGCATTGGTTTCCTGGTGAATATTCGGGGAACGAAGAGCCACGGAATTATCGACGACGGCGTGCGCGTATTGGTGAACCTGACGCACCGCGGCGCTTGCGGTTGCGACCCGGAAACGGGCGACGGCTGCGGCATGCTGCTCCAATTGCCGCACCGGTTCTTTGCGCAGGAGGCATCTGCGCTGGGATTCGACCTGCCGGAACCGGGGGCCTACGGCGTGGGCATGGTGTTTCTGCCGCGGGCTGCGTCGGCGCGCGCGCAGGCCGAGGCCCTGTTTGCCAAGACGATTGCGGAGAATGGGCAAGAGCTGCTGGGCTGGCGCGATGTCCCACTCGATTCCTCGAAACTCGGGTGGCTGGCTCGGGAGAACGAGCCCGTGATCCGGCAGGTATTCGTGAAAGGGGCGCGCGGGATTACGCCGGACGCACTCGAGCGCAAGCTGTTTGTCATTCGCAAGGTCGTTTCTCGGGACATGCGCGGTTCGGGCCTGGACGGCGCGGAGCAATTCTACGTGCCAAGCATGTCGACGCGGACGATAGTCTACAAAGGGCTGATGCTGCCCGAAGCATTCCAGGTGTTCTATCTCGACCTGAACAATCCCCTGTTTGAGAGCGCGTTGTGCCTGGTGCACCAGCGCTACAGCACGAACACGCTTCCTTCGTGGTCGCTGTGCCATCCGTTCCGGTTTCTGTGCCACAACGGGGAAATCAACACGTTGCGCGGGAACATCAACATGATGCGGTCGCGCGAGATGGCTTTTAGCAGCCCGCTCTTCGGCGAGGACATCAGCAAGATACGCCCGGTTCTGACGGAGGGGGCGAGCGATTCGGCCATATTCGACAACGCATTCGAGGTGCTCGTGCATGGCGGACGTTCGGTCGAGCACGCGATGATGATGATGATCCCGGAGCCTTGGAGCGGCCATGAATCGATGCCGGACCACAAGAAGGCGTTCTGCGAGTATCACGCGTGCAAGATGGAGCCGTGGGACGGACCGGCGTCGATCGCGTTTACGGACGGAGTGAAGGTGGGCGCGGTGCTCGACCGCAACGGACTGCGTCCTTCGCGGTATTGGGTCACCAACGACGACCGCGTGATCATGGCGTCCGAAGTGGGTGTGCTGGACCTGCCCCAGAGCCGGATCGTGAAGAAAGGGCGTCTCGAGCCCGGGCGCATGTTTCTGATCAACACGGCCGAGCAGCGCATCGTCGATGATGAAGAGATTAAGGAGACGCTGTCGCGGCGGCAGCCGTATCGGACGTGGCTGAACAAATACCGGACGATTCTTCTCAAGAATGTGCCGGATAAACAGCCGATCACCGAGTCCGCCCCGCTTTTCGAGCGGCAGATCATATTCGGGTACACGCAGGAAGACCTCGAACTGCTCGTCACGCCGATGGCGAAAGAGGGGAAGGAGCCGGTCGGCTCGATGGGCAATGACACCGCGCTTGCGGTGCTGTCGCCGCGCCCGCAACTGCTTTACAGCTACTTCAAGCAACTGTTCGCGCAAGTGACGAATCCGCCTATTGATCCGATTCGCGAGGAGATCGTGATGTCCCTCGAAACGGACATCGGCCGCGAGTGGAACCTGCTCGACGAAGCGCCGGAGCATTGCGAACAACTGCACCTCTATTCGCCCATTCTCAGAAACGGTGAGTTGGCGAACCTGCGCCGGGTGATCAAGCCGGGGTTTCACACCGCAACCATCTCGACGCTTTTCCCTGTCGAGGCGGGCGAGAAGGGCTTGTCGCGTGCGGTCGACCGCATCTGCCGCGAGGCGGAAATGGCCGTGGAGCGCGGCGAGACGTTCCTCATCCTTTCGGACCGCGGCGCAGGGCCGCAGTGGGCGCCGATACCCGCGCTGCTGGCGTGCGGCGCGGTGCACGAGCATCTGGTCGCGGTGCGCAAACGTTCGCAATGCGGGCTCATCGTCGAAAGCGGCGAACCGCGCGAAGTCATGCATTTCGCGCTCTTGTCGGGGTACGGCGCCAGCGCGATCAACCCTTACATGGTCTTCGAGATCATTGCGGACCTTCTGCGCCGCGAGGTCATTACGGAGGAACAGCGCGGCCATGCCGAACACAACTTCATCAAGGCGATAGAGAAAGGACTGCTCAAGGTGATGTCGAAAATCGGCATCTCCACGTTGCAGAGCTATCATGGCGCGCAGATTTTCGAGGCCATCGGCCTCGGCGAGGACCTGATTGACCGCTGCTTCTCCGGCACGCCGTCGCGCATCGGCGGCATCGGTATCCGCGAAGTGGCGAAGGAAACACTGATGCGCCACGCCATTGCGTATCCGCCGAAGCCGTCGCGCCGGCGCGAACTCGACCCGGGCGGCCACTACCGGTGGCGGCAGCGGGGCGAATTCCATCAGTGGAATCCGGATACGGTCGCGTTGCTGCAGAAGGCCGCGCGCGCGAATCGGTGGGACACGTTCCAGCAGTTTTCGGAGACGGTGAACAGCCGCAACCGCACGCTGGCAACGCCGCGCGGGTTGCTCAAATTCAAGCAAGGGAACCCGGTTCCGCTTGACGAGGTGGAGCCCGCGAGCGAGATTGTGAAGCGGTTCTGCACCGGCGCCATGTCGTTCGGCTCCATCAGCAGGGAAGCGCACGAGACGCTGGCCATCGCGATGAACCGGATAGGCGGGCGCTCGAACACCGGCGAAGGCGGCGAAGACCCGCGCCGGTTCGAGCCGGACACGAACGGCGACTTGCGCCGCAGCGCGATCAAGCAGGTGGCATCGGGCCGTTTCGGCGTGACAAACGAGTACCTCGTGAACGCCGACGAACTGCAAATCAAGATGGCGCAAGGCGCGAAGCCGGGCGAGGGCGGCCAGTTGCCCGGGAACAAGGTGTTCCCCGAGATCGCAAAGGTGCGCTACTCGACGCCGGGCGTCGAACTGATCTCGCCGCCGCCGCACCACGACATCTATTCGATCGAGGACCTCGCGCAACTTATTCACGACCTGAAGAACGCGAACGTCAACGCCAAGGTGTCCGTGAAGCTCGTGTCGGAAGTGGGCGTAGGCACGATCGCGGCGGGCGTATCGAAGGGCAAGGCCGACCTGGTGCTGATCAGCGGCCACGACGGCGGCACGGGGGCATCGCCCGTCTCGTCCATCAAACACGCGGGCCTGCCGTGGGAACTCGGTCTGGCCGAGACGCACCAAGTGCTGGTGCAGAACAACCTGCGCGACCGGATCCGCGTACAGACGGATGGCCAATTGAAGACGGGGCGCGACGTGGCGGTCGCGGCAATGCTCGGCGCGGACGAATTTGGTTTTGCCACGGCTCCTCTTGTGGTGAGCGGCTGCATCATGATGCGGAAGTGTCATTTGAACACCTGCCCGGTCGGCGTGGCCACGCAGGATGCCGAATTGCGCAAGAAATTCACGGGCAAGCCCGAGTATGTCGTGAATTACTTCTTCTTCGTCGCGGAAGAAGTCCGCCAGATCATGGCGCGGCTGGGCTTCCGCACCATGAACGAGATGATCGGCCGGGCAGACATGCTCGAGTTCGACCCGCTGCCCGAACACTGGAAGGCGAAGTACCTTGACTTTTCGCGCATCCTGTCCGCGGCAAAGCCCTGGCCCGGCGCGACCCTGTATCAGAGCAAGACCCAAGACCACGGGCTGGACGGGGCGCTGGACTATGAATTAATGGAGAAAGCGAGGCCCGCGCTCGAGCGCAAGGAGCCGGTCCGGTTTTCCGTAACGATACGCAATGTGCACCGCACGGTGGGCACGATGCTGTCCAGCGAACTGACGCGGCGGCACAAACTGGGCATGTACACAGGTTCCCTGCCCGAGGACACGGTCTGGATCGACTGCGAAGGGCAGGCAGGTCAGAGTTTCGGCGCGTTTGCGATCCGGGGCGTGACATTGAGCGTGTCCGGTGAGGCGAACGACTACTGCGGCAAGGGCTTGTCGGGCGGAAAGATTATCTTGCGGCCGCCGGCGGATTGCCCCATCGTTCCGGAAGAAAACATCATTGTGGGGAACGTGGCGTTGTACGGCGCCACCGGCGGCGAGGCGTATTTCCGCGGCATGGCGGGCGAGCGGTTCTGTGTTCGCAACAGCGGCGCCTGGGCAGTCGTCGAAGGGGTCGGCGATCACGGCTGCGAGTACATGACAGGCGGGCGCGCGGTGGTGATCGGCGGAACCGGCCGCAATTTCGCGGCGGGCATGAGCGGTGGTATCGCGTTTGTGTACGACAAGGCCGGTGACTTCGAACGGCGCGTCAACAAGCAGATGGTGGACCTGAAGCCGCTGCACGAGCGGAGCGTGCCCGAGTTGCGCTACCTGTTGGAGCGGCACGCGGAATATACGGGAAGCACCGTTGCCAGGAACCTGCTGAAAGAATGGGAACGTTCCCTGAAGCGGTTTGTCCGTGTTATTCCGAAGGACTACGCGCGGGTGCTGCGGGAAGCAGGGCAGCGTGACCAAGCGCGCGAGGAGATGACGCATGTTTCCCGATAAAGCCCGTGCGTTTCTGACGTTCAACCGCGAATTGGCCCCCCATGAGCCGCCGGAAGAACGCTTGCGTCATTATCAGGAATTCACCCGTTCGCTGCCCGGAGAGAAGGTCCGGCAACAGGCGTACCGGTGCATGAATTGCGGGGTGCCGTTCTGCCACGGCGGCTGTCCGCTCGGAAATCAGATTCCCGATTTCAATGAGCGCGTAAAGGACGATGACTGGGCGGAAGCGCTGCGCATCCTGCATTCGACGAACAATTTCCCCGAGTTCACGGGGCGCGTGTGCCCGGCGCCCTGCGAAGGGTCGTGCGTGCTGGGCATCAACGAACCGCCAGTGGCCATCGAGATGCTCGAACGGGAGATAGCAGACCGCGGCTGGGCCGAGGGCTGGATCCGCCCGGAAACGCCCGCGGCTCGAACGGGCAAGCGTGTAGCCATTATCGGCTCGGGCCCGTCGGGCCTCGCCGCGGCGCAGCAGTTGAATCGCGCGGGGCATACCGTGACCGTCTATGAGCGCGATGATGAACCCGGCGGCCTGCTCACGTACGGGATTCCGGCGTTCAAGCTCGACAAGGGCCTGGTCATGCGGCGGATACAACAGATCCGTGACGAAGGCGTCGAGTTCCGCTGCAACGTGTGGGTCGGCAAGAACGTGCCCGTGGACGAACTGGAGGCGTATGACGCAGTGCTGATCGCCGCCGGCTCAACGAAAGCGCGCACGTTCGAGGGCATGGGCATTCCCGGCTCGCACCTGAAGGGCATTCACCTGGCAATGGACTTTCTACCGCAACAGACACGGCGTTTGCTGGGTAAGCCGGTCGAGGGCGAGGACATCCTCGCGACGGGCAAGAGCGTAATCGTAATTGGCGGCGGCGATACGGGGTCGGACTGTGTCGGGACCAGCCTGCGCCAAGGCTGCAAATCGCTGGTGAACATCGAGTTGTTGCCCCGGCCGCCACTGGCGCGCGCGGCGGATAATCCCTGGCCGGAATGGCCGTTCGTGTACCGCACGTCGACGAGCCACGAAGAGGGCGGAGAACGGGACTTCTGCATCCTCACGAAGAAGTTCGAGGACGACGGCAATGGCAACGTGGCCGCGCTGCATGCAGTGCGCATTAAATGGAGTGACCCGGACCCAGCAGGCAGGCGCGCCATGACCGAAATTCCCGGCAGCGAACTGCGAATTCCCGCGGAACTGGTCCTGATCGCCATGGGTTTCACGCAACCCGAAACAGACACGTTTATCGCAGACATGGGCCTGGAACTGCAGAAGAACCGGTTCGGGCAAGCCGTCAAGGCTGACGACCAGCGGTACATGACCAGCCGCGAGGGCATATTTGCGTGCGGCGACGCGCGCCGGGGTCAATCGCTGGTCGTGTGGGCAATTTCGGAAGGCCGCGAGGCCGCGCGGGCGATTGACCTGTACCTCACGGGCTGCAGCGACCTGCCCGGCAAGGCCTCGTTCGGCTACGACACGCTGGCGCCGCGCGTCTCGTAGATGCGGCTACCGCGGTGGCGCGACAAGCACCCGATAGAATTCCGCCTCGTGATCGGATAGTTGCCGCTCGCGGATGAGTGTTTCGATGCGTCCGATATCCACATCGCGCGGCACGCCCGCCGCGCCCAGTCCCTTTGCATCGCCTTGCCTCTCCGCAGGAATGGCAGGCCGCCAGACCAGCGCTGCGAAGACCAGCGCTACGATGCACACCACTGCGATATAGAGTGCGTCATTTGTTTTCATGAACATTTGCTTTCGGGAACGCACCTGTCGCAACGGATACAATCCAGTTCCCCCGCATGGCGCAGGCCCAAGTCGCAGCGCGCAGGATACGTGGGCGGACTCAACTTGCGCAACAGGCGCGGCCGGTTCAGCAGCGCCAGAAACGCGCCGGCCGGACACAGGTTGCGGCACCAGAACCGGCGATACGGGAACGAGAGCGCGAGCAGAATACCTCCGGACAGAAGGGTAAAGCGGTCCTTCAAAACACTGAAGACCGTCGTCAGGGGGTCCGCGTCCAGGAGCGAAAAATCGCGCGACAGCGCGAAGCGCAGCACCAGCAAGAAGAGCAAGAGATACTTGACCGCGCGCCCGTATCGCCACGCCTGCTTGCCCGGGTCGGTGGCGACCCGCCGGGGCCGCAGGTCGCCGACCAGCTCCTGCAATGCGCCAAAGGGGCACAGGTAGCCGCAATAGACGTTTCCCCACAGGAGCGTGCAGCACGGAACCAGCGCCACCATGAAAAAGGCGCCGCTCATACCCGGTTGTGGAAACGCTCCCGCGAGCGCCGACAGCACGTGATGGGAGGAGTATTGCAGGTTGAGATACAGTCCAAGCACCGCAACAACGGCCAAAAGGAAGACACGCCTGCGCCACCGGCCCGGGAAGAAGCGCAGGAACAGCGCTCCGCCCGTGAACGCCGCCAGCCAGGCGAAATGGGCGTCAAACCATGGCGTGGCATGGGCAGATACCGCGAGTTCCGCGTGAAACAGCGGCCCGAGTTCCTTGGCGGAGACCTCGATAGTGCGCAATATCGCCTGCGACGTGACAGTCGCACCGCTGACACCGTCAATCTGCGCGAATGGCTCGCCGCCGAGCACGTGGATTCCGCGAAGCCCGTCCAGCCATTGCGTGGTCATGGCGAGATAGGCGGGTGTTTCCCGCGACGCCACGACGCGCACGCCTCGCAGCACGCCCCGGGCATCGATTGCGACGGCCAGCGTGATGGTCCCTGCGAAACCCACGACCTCCGGCGCTAGGTCCGCGCTGTTGAAGACGGAAACGGGGCTCTCCTCGGGGGGCGCCGATCCTGGCGCGCGGTAACAGGCAATCGTTCTGCCGCCCGGCAACGTCAGGTTCTCAGTCTGCACTTCCGGCACGCCGAGCAGCGCGCGGGCGGCGTTCTCGAAGACTTCACGCGCATCGCCGGGCATGGCCGCGGCGATCACGTTGGATGCGAGCATGGCGAACAGGCCCGCGCCGAAGAGGACGTATCCAAGCGGGCGCTGCCGCCGGTCGAAGGCGTCCGGCTCGGTCCGGGCGCGCCGGTAGCAGCGTATCCCCCCGATATTTGCCGCCAGGAACAGCGCCAGGAGAGCCAAGGCCGTCGCGGCGCCGAACAGCGGCAGAAGCACCAGACCCGTAACCAAGGCGCCGCCCGCGGCGCCGGCGTGGTCGAGCGCTTCGAGGCGCGCGCCCGTGGGCGCTTCCGCCGCGCCATGTTGCCGCATGCGCCACGACACGAGCGGAAAGTAAAAGCCCGTGAGCGCGCCCGCACCGGCGAAACACGCGGCAAACGCCGCCAGACCGCCGGCGCGCACGGTTCCAGCCACGGCACAGAGAAGGGCAAGGTGCGCGAGCAGCGCCCCCGGCGCGAGCAACACCGGTTCCCGGCCCCTCCCCGCGAGGAACCGCTCCCCCGCCGCGCTTCCGGCGAACGCGCCGAGCATGAACAGCGCGGACAAGAGGCCGATGTGCAGATACAACGACCCGAAGACCGATTGGAACGCAAAGAGCAGCACCACGCTCAGCGCCATGCCGACCCAGCCCGCGGAGAACAGGAGAACCCCGCTGTCAAAAAGGCCGGGCAGCGCCGCGTGGCGCCTGCCCCGCGCATAGACGCCGCGCAGAATTGCGTAGATCGCCAGGGCGGCCGCAAGCAGGGTCGCGCCGCGCGACAGCAGTGCGCGTACGGCCGTGACCGGCGCCGCAAATCCCGCCTGGCGTAACGCAAACAACAGCGTATATGCGAGCGCCTTAGGATGCGCGTCGGTATTGGCCAGCAGCGCTTCGGGCATGTCTTCAGCGGCGCCGCGATACGCCGTTCGCTGAAACGCGATACGGTCCATGGGATACAGCGCGCGCAGGGCGTCGGGCGGAAACACATCCCCCGCGCCGGGGATCGCGGCGAAGCGGTCGCGCAACACCACCGGTGATTCGCTGAGTTCCGCGCCGCAGGTTCCGATCAGCCAACTGGCTTCGCCGGGCTTGAGCGCGGTGCGCGGAAAGACCTGTTCGAAGGTAGTCATGACCGAAGCGCCCAAGAGCGCCAGTTCGGGGCCGAGCACGTTGCTCGCGCCGGGAAACTGAAGCGCCGCGACGCCGTCGTCTCTCAGCGCGCGTTTCAAGAGCGACAGGAATTCGCGCGTATGGAACCGGTTGGCGGCGAGCGTCGCGGCTTCGGGCAGTTGCAGCAAGGCCAGATCGAATCGCTGCGCGGTTCCGGCCAGAAAGCGCCGCGCGTCTCCGTCCGGTATCCGGATTTTTTCCAGCGACGCCCGATGCGCTTCTGGCAGCACGCCGCGCAAGCGCGCGGGATACGCCGGATCCGGCGCAAGCCACGTGACCGAGGCCGTCTGCGGGACGCGCAGGAACTGAAGACAAGCCGGTAAAGCGCCCGTGCCAATGATCAGCACATCCTTGGCGTCCGGATGTTGCGCGAGGGTCAAGGCTACAATCTCGGCGCCCTGTTCCACGCCGGGCAAGTTCTCAACCGCGCCGCCACCGGACAGCACGACGAACTGCCCCTCGCGCTCGCCGTACAGGTACTCGGCTTGCGCGGTCATGAACCGCCCGCGATACGCTTCCGGCGGCAACAGCCGCGACCACGTCCAGTGCGCGTCCCACGTGGTCCACGCACTGCCCGCGCCGGCGGCCAAGGCCGCCAGACAGGCAACCGCGGGCAACGTCTTCAGCTGCCAGCCCCGCGCGGCCAGCCCCGCGCCAACAGCGAGCACCGCGGCCGTAATGAAGAACAGCGTATGCGGCGTGAGGTCCAGCAGCGGCGCCAAGGTAACAAGGATGCCCCCCGCGGCCGCGCCGAGCGTCTCGAACGCGTAAACCCGCGCCACGGATAGTTCCGCGCGCCCGGCGGAAGCCGCCCCCCCGCCATCCGCCGGTTTCCACCAGCCACACGCCGTGGTGAAGAACATCCCCGTGAGCAGGCTGACAGGCGCGTTGCTCAAGGCGGAAAGGGCAAACATGAGCGCAAAGGGGAAGAGGTCGTACGCGGCCACGCCCGCCAGGTCGCGCGCCGCGAGTATCAAGTAGTGTTCCGCGATGAAGGCAGGGATGTAGAGTAATGTCAGGGGCGCGAACACGCGGCCCGGGCAGTGGAGCGTGCGTCCCAGCAACGCGCCTGCGGCAATCCAGAGGAACCAGGTGGCAAAGAAAGCGGCGACGGCGAGTTCGTTGCCCTCGAACGCGGTCAGGAAATCGCGAAAAAGCAGCGTCTGCGCCGCCAGTGCAAAGAAGCCCAGCGCAAATACAAGCGGCGCCCGGAAGAGTCTCACTGCGCCTCCTCAAACACTTCGGCTTGGAACACCTGGAATGTCGCGCCGGAGCGCCAGGCATCTTCCGGCAGGCCCGCCTTGCGCGCGAGGTATTTCAGCATCGTGTCCCGGTCCCAGCCCTGTTCCGGGGCCACCTGCGGCAAGAACACCGCGCTGTGGCCGTCTTTCGACAGCACGACGCCGTCGCGTCCAACGACAATCTCTTCGTAGGAGTCAATTGCCGCGGGCGGTGTCAGGGCCGATATCTCGATGTGCAGCCGATTCAGTTCCTCCGGCTGCACCTGCGTGAATCGGCGGTCGTTGAACGCCGCATTCAGCGCATTTGCATGAACGGCCTTGTACAGGGGCCGCGACGGGAAGATATCGCCAATGCAGCCGCGTAACTCTCCATTTTCCTCGAGGGTGACGAAGGCGCCGCGTATCCGCTGCAGATTGGGCGTGATTTCGACGCCGAGTTCGTTGATGTCGGGTACTTCGCGATGCTCAAGCGCATAGGCGATGGTCTTGCGCGCAAGCTCCAGAAGTTCTTGCTGGTCCGCTTCCGACAAAGCGCCCGCCGCGGCGGGAGAAGGCGCAACAGCCTTCCCCTGCTCCCACCTGACCATGAACGCGATGCTGAAGTAGCTCACGGAGTTCGCGAAATCGCCCGTGATGCGGCCCGACGTATCGTAGCGCAGCACGCGTGCCCCGGCGGCGGATGGCAACAGGGCCAGCAGGACGCTGACAGGCGCATGCCCGCACACGGTAGCTCCCGTGCGTTCCAGATACGCGGCGAAACCGTCCACGTCCTTCTTCTCGATGAATTCGCATGCCCCCATGTCGAGCCGCTCCAGTTCGGCGGGCACATCTTCCGTGAAGGGGACATAGCCGTAGCGCGGACCGTAGTGGGTGAAGTCGCTGCTGGCAATGATCAAGGTGTTTTCATCAATCAGTCCGCGGAGAATGTCCGCCATGGCGCGCGCCGTAGCGGCATCCACGCTGCCCACGACAATCGGCACCAGGCAGAATTCGCCAAGGACGTGCTGCAACAACGGCAATTGAATCTGGACGCTGTGTTCTTCCTCGTCAGCGTAAGGGATAGTCTGGAAGTACGAGTGCTCCTTCAAGGCGGCAATGAATTCGAGGTCCAGCGGTGTTTCGCCGAGCGGCGTGGCATAGTGCGTGGCGTCGGGAACGCTGGCCACGTCCTCCATCGGCATGCGGTGGCTTGGCCCCATGACGACCACGCGCTTGAAAGGTCTGCCCGTAACGGCTTTCATGCCGAACGCGGCCACCCCGCCCGAGTATTGATAGCCCGCGTGCGGCTGGATCAGGGCGATGATATTGTCGGGCGGCGCGACAACCGCTGCATCGAGGTATCCCTCGATGTCCTTGGCCAGCGCCGCGGCGTCCGCGGAGTACCACTGCCCGGCCAGCGGCGAACGAAAAACGCTCTTTGGCCTTTCCGGCGGCAAGGGTTGCGGCTCAGCACGTTTCAGCCAGGAAATTGCTAGCCAAACGGCGAGCGCCAATCCAACGAGTAGCAGAAATGCCACAACGTAGCATCCGATGCTATGCCAACGTCCCATGATAGAGTCCCCCGTTCTCGTTCCATCTTAACCCGCCCAAGGTCCCGGCCCGGGCTTCTGCTTGGCGTTCCATGACTTGACCTCGCCCGGATAGCACCGGGAATGCCGTGCGACAACGACCCGTTCGAGCGACATGCGGCGTGCGGCCCAGCCTGGCGGGGCGCAGGCGAGCAGCGCTGCTTGAATCAATGCCGCAAGGAAACCGCGCCGTTTCACTGCCAGACTCCGTGTACCCGCGCGTCGCATTCCGGGCATTTGCCGCCGCGCAGGCGGTTTCGCGCAACCTCATACCCGACCCGCTCGATGACCACCGCGTCACACCCAGGACAGTGCGTCGTTGCGCTGTCGGGCCTGCGAATATTGCCGATATACACGTAATGCAGGCTTTCCGCAAGCGCGATGGCCCGGGCGCGGTCGAGGGTATCCGCGGGGGTTGCCGGCAGATGCCGCATCTGGTGCTGCGGATAGAACTGCGAGAAATGAAGCGGCGTATCGCGGCCCATGTTCTCGACAACCCACCGGCACAAGGCGGTGAGTTCCGCGTCGCTGTCGTTCAACGTGGGAATGACCAGATTCGTGACCTCGACCCAGACACCGAGCGTTTTGGCGCGCACGAGCGTGTCAAGAACCGGCGCCAGCGTCGCCCCGCAGACGTCGCGGTAGAACGCCTCGGAAAACGCTTTCAGGTCGATGTTCGCCGCATCCACCCGCCGGTACAACCGTTCCATGGGCTCAGGATTGATGTAGCCCGCCGTGACCAGCACATTCTTGAGTCCGCACTCGCGCGCCCGGATGCAAGAATCCAGCGCGTACTCGTAGTAGACATTCGGTTCCGTATAGGTATAAGCAATTGAGCGGCACTCGTATTCGCGCGCCGCCTGCAACAGCTTCTCCGGTGGCAGGTAGTATGCTTTGGTATCTTCCGGGTTTGCCTGCGAAATCTCCCAGTTCTGGCAATTCTTGCAGTGCAGGTTGCAGCCTGCCGTCGCAATGCTGAGTATTGGCGTGCCCGGCAAAAAATGGTACAGAGGCTTCTTCTCTATCGGGTCCACGTGGATGGCGCACGGGTAACCGTATGTCACGGCGACGAGCCGGTCTGCCACATTCACGCGAATCCGGCATTCGCCGCTCTGCCCGGGTTCGATGACGCACCGTTTCGGGCAAAGGTCACACTGCACAGCCATAGGAAAAGGTCCGATTCCCGTTTTACGCTTCGCATCATTTTGCGCCGTCGCAACCGTACGGTCAACCGGGCAACGACACAAGTTATGGTACAATCGCCTGGGATACGAGCGGCAGAACAACCGTAACACTAGAGGTACACTTATGCGCGCTGGCATGCGAATGGGGGTTTATCGGAAATCGGACTTCTTTCTTCTCGTCGCGCTGCTGCTGACGGGTGCAGCGGCCGGGAGAGCCATTGCGGCCGACACGGACGGGGTTGCATTCGAGGCGCATTATTCGCAGATTGACCTGGGCTGGGATTCGGGCTGGTATCCACCGGGAGACACGGCGCCGGGCGCGCAAGCGATCCAGGTTCGGTTGGATTTCTCCGGTGCGGCGACGGTAGATGCCGCAGTGGCCGGGCACTACGAGCTTGACGGGGACCAGCTTGGGCCGGCAGACGCGGCGGGCGACTGGACTTATGATTTTGGCGCGCAGGTCGTAATGCAGATAGCATTCAATATCAGCTACACGATTCCGAACCCGCTTCCCTGGGGTGACGATTTCGTGATTAGCCCGTTCATTATTGACGTTCCGTTCGTCCCCAATTTTGACTTGCAGGCAACACAGTCTGCGACATTCGCGACCTATCTCCTCGATTCCGTCTCCGAACTGGACGAAACGACCGAGCCGGTAGGCGTGTATGACCTCGACCTCGTCGACCTGATCGTGGGCGCGCTCGATTTACCCGAGTGGGTCGAAGCGCTATTGAACGCGGGCGCTGGACTCGACGTCGCAATTGAAAGCCACGCTGCGGTCGCCTGCGACAACATGACCTTGGGCGCGGGCCCGGTCTTTACCTCAGAGGGCGAACGGCAAACGGTCGCCGTCATCCCACCCACGTTCGCGTCGACGGTGGCCTATAATGAGAATTTCACGTGGGACCTCACCCTGCACGCCATCCCGACAGTGTTTATCGAAATACTCGGCGCGCGGTGGGAGTATCCGGTCACCGAAATCCCGTGGCAGGCGTATTCAGGCCCTCTCGACCTGGATTTCAATCAGGACGACATTATTATGGCCGTCAGCGGAGAAGGGGAAGGCGAGGGGGAAGGCGAGGGCGAGGGGGATACTACAGAGGGCGAAGAAGGCGATTGCGAAGCACGATACCTGATACCCGTGGAAAACGATTCGGACGGGGATTTCCTCAGCGACGCAGAGGAAGCTGCGTTGGCGTTTGACGAAACGGACCCGGATGAAAACGACAACTTGGCGCCTGATGGCGTCGACTTGGCCCAGTACGTCGTCACCCTGGTTAACGGCTTGGACCAATACTATGCGGACGGCCAGCCCCCCGACGTCTGGTGGTGGCCCGACGGATTACCGGAGGGACTGCCGAAGGATCGCCCTTACGTAATCCATTTCGATTACATGGTGGACTGCGTTTGGCAAACCACCGCGTGCGGCGTAGGCGTGACCATTGGCCACATGCAGGTCGTGAATCCCGCGTTGCATCCGACCTGGGAGGACGGCTTTGTGTTGCCGTTTGACGCGTGGCACTACGTGGAACACGGGTCGTTCAGTTACAGCTCTGGCGGGTGTGGTTCCCCGTCTCGGTCGGGTCGCGTGGATTTCGTCTCCTTACTTGCCATCCTGAGCTCTAGCGGCGAGGGCGAAGGTGAGGGCGAGGGCGAAGGTGAGGGCGAAGGCGAAGGTGAGGGCGAAGGCGAAGGCGAGGGCGAAGGCGAAGGTGAGGGCGAAGGCGAAGGCGAAGGCGAAGGCGAAGGCGAGGGCGAAGGCGAAGGCGAGGGCGAGGGCGAGGGCGAGGGACAGGACCCG
>JAGMZX010000011.1:0-23058 GCA_018005585.1 Candidatus Hydrogenedentota bacterium
GGAAGGCGAAGGGGAAGGGGAAGGGGAAGGGGAAGGTGAAGGGGAAGGGGAAGGCGAAGGCGAGGGGGAAGGCGAGGGCGAAGGCGAGGGTGAAGGGGAAGGCGAAGGCGAAGGCGAGGGCGAAGGTGAAGGCGAAGGCGAAGGCGAGGGTGAAGGCGACATCTGCGTTGACGAGTGGCACACGGCGGACCAGGACCATAGCTCGAAGGTCGAGTTGACGGAACTCTTGCGCGTGATTCAGTTCTACAACAGCGGCGGTTTCCACTGCGCGGACGAACCGGATAGTACAGAAGACGGCTTTGTGCCGGGGCCCGGCGCGAACACGAGTTGCTGCCCGCACGATAGCGACTACGCGCCGTCTGGACCGGACTGGCAGGTTAAACTGACGGAATTGCTGCGGTTAATCCAATTCTACAATTCGGGCGGGTATCATTACTGTCCGGCGGATGGTACCGAAGACGGTTTCTGCCCGGGACAGGCCGTACCGTAGGCCTGTGCCAGCACATCCGGGAAGGCGGTCTGGTTTATACGACGGCTGACCGCCTTGCGATTTGCGGGAAACGGGTGCATCGCGGAGGGGCTGTGCGGGAATGCGCACGGGTCAACGCAAATGCGCCAGTGCTTGCCTTGCTTATTCCTGGCCGGTGTCCAGGGCGTTCACCTTTGCGCAGGCATCCTTGAGAAATCCTGCGAATTCTTCCAGACCCTCGGTGTGTTTGGTTTCCAGCCAAGCATCGGCCATCGCTTTGGCCATCCACGGCGCGACAATCATTGCCCCCAGCGTAATCACGTTCGCATCGTTGATGGCGCGGGCCATCTTGGCGGAGAAAACGGATTCCACGCATACCGCGTTCACGCCCTTGAACTTGTTCGCGACGATGCACATCCCCGCGCCGGTGCCGCAGAAAAGGATGCCGCGCTCCGCCTCGCCGCTTTGCAGGAGCCTGGCCGCGGCAGGCGCCGCGTCATAATACGGCACATCCTTGTCCTTCGCTGCCCCAACGTCCCGCACGGTGTATCCCTTCCTTTCCAGATGTTCCCGGATGGCGTCCTTGAGTTCGACGGCGAAGGGGTCTGCTGCGAGAACGATGTTCATGGCGTGTTCCTCACTTGCGTTGGTTTCGGGCATGCATGCCGCCATCGTGGCGGCCCCAAGCCCGGCTTGGAGAAAGGTGCGGCGTTTCACAGTGCATGCCTCGTACTGGTTTGCGGCAGGCCTCTGCCGCGGGCGCCGCAATGGCGCGGCTCTCAGTTTGCAGAGACCATGCATCGGCCATCATCCCGCGCGTCATAGCATCCCGCCGGTATCGAGTTCAATTCTCCGGCCGCGAAAGGGTATATTGCTGTTGTGTCGTGCGTGCGCAGCGCCGCTTTCACGTCGAAAGACGGGGAAGCAGGATTGCTCCCGCGGGCGCCCGTGTCAGGATGAACAGAGTGGAAGGCAGGTCATTCCCGTCGATGAAGCGTCGCGAAGCAGCGGCTTCGCCTCAGAAGACCGGAAGGACGCCTGCCGCCCGCAATCGGGAAGGGGACGCAGTTGAAACATCCGGAAATAAGGCTGATCGAGAAATTTCTTACGGACATAAGTGCCTATGTTCGAGAACATTATGTGGCCCGGGAACGGCTCGCGGTCGCGACCAAGAATAACGCAAGCGACTTGCTCACGGAAGTCGATCTGACCGTGCAGCGACGTGCTGTCGAGGCCATCAATCGCGCGTTTCCACGTGACGACTTTGTCGGCGAGGAAGAAGGACTGGCCCGAATTCCGGCGCACCCGGACGGCCGCTGCTGGGTCATGGACCCTATCGACGGCACCTACAATTTCGTGCGCGGCATGATGCCCATGTTCGGCGTTTCGCTGGCATTCGTTGAGCACGGCGTGCCACAGGCCGGAGGCGTGCTCATGCCCGTGACGGGCGATCTGCTTCTGGCGGAGCGCGGAGGCGGCGCCTACCGGAACGGACAACGCTTGCGGGTGTCCACCGTTCGCACGCTCGAAGAGTGTTCGCTGGGCGTCGATTTCGGCGATGGAAACGACCGGATAGTGTTGTTCGAAAGGAGCGGCGCGCTCCTGCGCGCGGTTGGGCAACTCCGGTGCTACGGCTGCGCGGTCCTGTCCCTATGCCAGATTGCCACGGGGGACGCGGACGCCTACGTGCATCTCACGCTGACGCCGTGGGACTATGCCGCCTCTCAGCTCCTCGTGGAAGAGGCGGGGGGACGCGCCTCCCGGCTGGACGGCAGTCCACTGCGGCTGTTCGACCGCAAGCGGGGCGTGCTTTTCAGTAACGGCGCGCTGCACGACACGATTGCGGAATTGGTTGGATGACCGTGTAAGGCCGACAGGAGGCATGCGTGGGCACTGTCTGTCTGTTATGATGTCGAATGCGTCGCAGGCAGTCTCAGATGGCGTTGCAGGACGAGGGCGAGAACGTGACTGACCGCGGATGACGCGCGTGAGGTGTTGGCCATGTCCGCTTCGAGTGCGTTTCTCATGGTGGCGGGGGTGATGACTGCCTGGATGTCCGCGCCGGGGGCTGTTCCTGCCGGTGCGGCGGATTCCGCGCCGTCAGCAAGCGTAGACAAGAAGTGCGGTTTCCTGGTCGAATTACAGGCACTGCCTGCCGCGCAGGTGTATGCCAAAACGCTGGCCGCGAAGGGAGGAGTCGCCGCGGCCGTATCCGCGACGCGCGAGCACCTGAATTACCTTGAACAGGCTCAGGATGGCTTCGTCAGCGCCGTGTCGCAGCGCTATCCTGAGGTGCGTTTCTTATACCGCGTGACCCGGTCGTTCAACGGCGTCGCGGTCGTGGCGGCGCCATCCGAAGCGGAAGCTATCGGTTGTCTGCCGGGCGTCCGACGCGTGCATCCGTTGCCGGTGCTGTATCCCGGCTTGACAACGAGTGTGCCGTTTCTGGACATGCCCGCCGTGTGGGGCGACGCGGCCTCGAGCCTGACGGGCCGCGGTGTCAGGATTGGCGTCATCGATACGGGTATCGACTATCTGCACCGCACTTTTGGCGGGCCGGGCGATTCCGAAAGCTACGTGTGGAACAACCGGGTAGTCATTGGAGACGCGCCGTATCCGAACGAGAAAGTCGTGGGCGGCTATGACTTCGCCGGCGAGTATTACAATCCTGAGGACCCGCTCTACTTCATTCCTGATCCCGATCGCGACCCGATAGACACCCGCGGCCACGGCACGCATGTCGCCTCCATCGCGGCGGGTTACGGGGTCACCGTGCTGCCGACCAGGCGTCACGGGCCCTACACCGCGGAGACCGGCTTTTCGCGCTATCAGCTTGGGCCGGGCGTGGCGCCGGAAGCGGAATTGTATGCGCTGAAGGTATTCGGCGACCAGGGCGGCACCCAACTCGTGCCGCAGGCGATTGACTGGGCCGTTGACCCGAACGGCGACGGCGACTTTTCCGATCATCTGGACGTCATTAATCTTTCGCTGGGCGCGCCTTATGCCGTATTGCCCGATGTCATGACGGTCGCATGCGATGCAGCCGCGCTGGCCGGCATCGTTGTCTGTGTGTCGGCGGGTAACAATGGCGATGTCTTCTTCGTGCTCGACACGCCCGGTGGTTCCGCGCGGGCCCTGTGCGTCGCGGCCTCGGAGGATAGCGACGCCTCATACGAGGGCACGGGTGCGCCTCTGATACCAGACAGCATCGCCTGGTTCTCCAGCCGCGGCCCCGTGCCTGACGGCGCCGGTATCTTGCTCAAGCCGGACATCTGCGCGCCCGGCGTGGGTATCACGGCGGCTCGCGCGCTATCCACGAACGAAGCCACCTTGACCATCGCGTACAATGGGACGTCGATGGCCGCGCCGCACGTGGCTGGCGTTATGGCGTTGTTGCGGCAACTGCACCCGGATTGGTCCGTCGCGGAGCTTAAAGCACTGGCGATGAACACCGCTCGCACCAACATCCACAACGGCGATCCGGCGGAGACGCCACGCGCCGGGCCGTCGCGCATGGGCGCGGGCCGCGTAGACCCCGCCTCGGCCATTGCTTCCGGCGCAATTGCGTACAACGCGGAACGTCCTGAAATTGTCAGCCTCACTTTTCAGACGAATGAAGTGCTTGACATTTCCCGGGAAACCTTGACTTGCCGCGTGGACAATAAGGGCGATACGGCCGCGCGCTTCACGGTGGGAGTGGACCCAGTAACCGTTGCGCCGGGCATCTCCATTCAACTCGGCAAAACGGATACCGGCTTCATCGCGCCTGGAGACTCTGTTACGTTTCCCGTGACGCTTACGGCGACCGCTTCGGACATGAAGCATGTCCGCAGCGCCGACGTTGCCGCAACCCAGACCGGCAACGTGAGGCAATGGATGACCGAGGCGTCCGGTTACATCACGCTTACACCGCGGGACAGCGGACCGGTATTACACGTGCCCTACTATGCCGCGCCCCGGCCCGCGGCGGCGATGCGCGCTGCGCAATCCTTCCTGAACGCCGCCGCGTCGCCCGAGGTAACCCTGCCGCTGACTGGCACGGCCCTCGAGGGCGGCGGCAATCCGCCGGAAGACGTCATTTCGCTTGTTACGCCGGCGGAGTTGCTTTGGATCAGTCCCGACGAGGACGACCCGCTGTGGCCGCACAATCCGGGCGACTTGCGGTTCGTCGGGATTCAAAGCGATTACCGGGAGGTGAATCAGGTCACGGCCCGCACTACCGTTACCTTCGTGATCGCGGCGCATGACGAGTGGCACACGCCGTCGAATGGGTACTATGAGGTGCGGATCGATGCCAACCGCGATGGTTTTCCCGACTACACCGTCTACAACGGGATCTTCTGGGAACCTTTTAGCGAGCAACCTTTTGAATACAGCGATGTCCTCATTACGGTGCGCGGCTTGTGGGACTCGCTCTATCAAGGCCTTGCAAACGGGTTGCCCTTGAACTACTTCGCGCCCACGGTGCGTCACACGGCGGTTTTTCGCAATAGTGTGCTTGTCTTGCCGGTTTCGGCGCATTCGATCGGGCTTCGCGATTCTGGAAGGTCCAGTTTTGACTTCTGGGTCGAGACGTATTTCTCTGCCCGCGCGTTCCGCGAGGAAAGACCCGACGACGCGTCCCCGGTCTTCTTCCACAACATCAAGCAGCCGGGTCTGCGATTTCCCGATAGCGTGGCGCCGCCGGTTATCGAAGACAAGCCCGGGGCCGGGATTCGCGTCGTCGTCGATGCCGAGGCCTACGCGCGAGACGCGGCGAAAGGCGTTCTGCTCCTTCACCATCACAATCGCAAAGGCGAGCGCGCCGAATGGATTAAGGTCGTCACCGCCGGCGACGGCGATCAGGACACGCTGCCCGATACCACCGAGGGTCTCGAAGACGCGGACGGCGACGGTTTGCCGAATCTGCTGGACCCCGATTCGGACAACGACGGCCTGCTTGACGCGGAGGAAGGCGCCGCGGACGCGGATGGGGACGGATGTCCTGATTTTCTGGACCTGGATTCGGACGGAGACACGTTGCCGGACGCGGTCGAGGGCCTGTCTGACGCGGACCGTGATGGAACCGACGATGCCTACGACCCGGATGCCGATGGAGACGGTCTCTTCGACGGCGCGGAAGGTCTGGAAGACGCGGACGGCGACGGCGTGCCTAATTACCTCGACTTGGACTCCGATGGGGATACGCTGCCCGACTGGCAAGAAGGGAAGGAAGACATTGACGGCGACGGCGTCCCAAATTTCCTGGACTTGGACTCAGACGGCGATGCCCTCTCCGATCAGGGCGAAACAAATTCCTGGAGAACGGACCCCTACGAGTTGGATACGGATGGCGACGGCATCGACGACGGCGAGGAGGCCGCGCAGGGCGCCGACCCCCTGGTTGCCGCGTTACCCCCGGCGCCGGAGCCCGTGCGCGCGACCATCGGCGCCTTCGCGGACCGCGTACAAATCTGGTGGCCCGCAGTGGCCGGCCGCACCAGTTACCGCGTGTTCCGGTCTGATGCGGGCGATGCTGGCACGGCGGTGCCGGTATCTGGCTGGCAGGAGAGGATCGTCTTCATCGATTACACGGCAGCGGCGCCGCGCCTCGTTCCGGCGGGCGGTTGCGGCGGCTTCCTCATGGAATACACCTATTACACCTATTTTGTCCAGGCGCGTAACCCGGGAGGAGAGGGGCCGCTGAGCGCGGGCGCACGCGGCTGCCTCGGCAATCCGCCGGAATAGTGCCGGTCATGAGGCCACGTGTTGACTGCGGGTGATTCGTTTCCTGCCTCCTCAGATACCCTTAACATCGCGGCGGATATTTGGTAAGATGACGTCTTGGGTGTTGTGTGCGTTCGTATGTCAGGAGGCGTGGAGGGAAATCCGCGCGGATATTTCGCCGTGGCGGCGGGCGGCGCACGGGGTAGTAGAGTGGAGACCTACCGCATCCCTGCCCGGTTGGGGCACGACGCGGCGGGGAACGCGTTGAACAGCGGGAGCGGCACGCTATGCCGAAGATTGCGGTTGTTGGGTGCGGCGGTATCATGGAGGAGCACTTCCGTCACCTTCAAGGGATGAGCGAGGTCTGCTTTGTAGGCCATTGCGACACGGACAAGGAGCGCGCGGAATCCGCCGCCGCCCGTTTCGGCGGAGAAGTCTTTTCCGACTCGGCGCTCATGTTCGATAAGACGAAGCCGGATGCCGTCTACGTGTGCGTGCCGCCCTTTGCCCGCGGCGCCATCGAGACGGCCGCGGCGGAGCGTGGCATTCATCTGTTCATCGAAAAGCCCGTCGCGCTGGACCGGACCACCGCCGCGCGGGTCGAGGCGGCCATCCGCAGATTCAAAGTCATGGCCAGTGTCGGTTACTGCTATCGCTACTGCGATTCGGTTACCAAGGCGCGTCAGTTGTTGAAGGGCAAGGCGGTCTCGCTGGTTTCCGCCTGGTATGCGTGCGGCATGCCGGAAGTGTGGTGGTGGCGGCAGCGCGCCAGGAGCGGCGGTCAAATCCTCGAGCAGACAACGCACCTGTTCGACCTTGTGCGCTACCTTTGCGGCGACGTAGCCGAGGTTTACGGCGTGGCTGCGCGCGGCTGCATGAACCAGGTGGACCAGTTCGATGTGGACGACAGCAGCGCCGTGACCATGCGGCTCAAGAGCGGCGCGGCGGTGTCCATCGTTTCCTCCTGTGTCGCCAATAACGGCGGTCAAACCGGACTGAAGATCGTGACTCCCGAAGCTACCATCGAGTTTGACCGCACCACTCTGCGCGTCTGCGAGGGCGATGTCACTACGGAGTACCGGTCCGGCGCCGATATGTACGAGGAAGAGAACAAAGCCTTTATCGACGCCATAACCAGCGGGAAACGCAACCGCATCCGCAGCACCTATTCCGATGCGCGCAAGACGCTCATGGCCACGCTCGCCGCCAACGAGTCTATTGGGTCGGGGCTACCCCAAAGGCCGTGAATCGCTTGGTCCCGCGGACTTGCGCGGCGCAAGCGGTCTGAATGTACAAGTTGCGTCAAATATTTGACTTACAATGATTTATGAAGAGTTATCACTTGACGGGGTTGACCACCAGTGATACAATTCACCTTGGCAATGCGCACATTTTCGACCCCTGTCACCGTAGGTTATAAGGAAAGGGTAAACGCCACGCATGTTCGGTCGTCGTAAGGAAGGCTCGGATTTACCATCAGCGCCGCCGCGCGAACCAGTGAGCCCTCTGTTGCGCAATACGACGTCCGCTTCTCACCCTGACCTGCCGCACCCTCCGCTCAAACGTCTCGGCGAAGTACTGCTTGAAGAAGAGGCCATAACGCGACAGCAACTCGACGACGCCTTGGCGGTCCAGCAACGCGAGGGCGGTTTCCTTGGCCAGATTCTGGTAAAGCTGGGTTACAGCACCCAGGAGGTCGTTGCCTCGTGCCTCGTGAAGCAGTGCAAGATTCCGCACCTCAGCCTGCTAGATTACGACATTACGAAGGAAGTATTGAGCCTTGTGCCCCGCGAGACGTGCGAGCGCTACAGCCTGCTTCCCATTGACAAGCTGGGCCGGATCCTTACTGTGGCGATGGTTGACCCGCTGGACCTTGAGGCGCTTGAGGAAGTGCGCAAGGCCTGCCCGGACTTGCGGATCAAGCCCATCCTCTGCAATTGGGAACACTTCGTCCATGTAACGAACCGCCTGTTCAAGGGCGATGACGCGTTGGCAAGGCCCGCCGAGGTGACCGCCAGCAGTCTTGGCCTCGTGGACCATTTGTCGCCCAAGGAGCAGGAGGAGTGGAAAGCGAAGGAATCCGGCGGCGCGGTAGATGAAAAGACCTTGCAGGATGCTGTGAATACGCTGGTCCAGCAGGCGGCTTCGGCTGCCGGCACGCCGCAAGCCCGTCAACCCGCAGACCACCCCACCGGTCATGCCGGGGCGGCGGTTCCTGCGCGCGCGACGCAAGGGCAGGCGCCCGCCGCGCCCAAGCCTCACGGGCTCACAAAGGACGAATTCGTGGGCGCCATGCGGGAAGCGATGCGGGAAGCGGTCGCCGCGCTCGGTCAAACCGTGGCGGAGCGGCCGGCGCCCGCGCTGGACCCTTCGGAACTGGCCTTGGCCATTCGTGACGGCGTCAGCAGCGCGGTGCAAGAGGCGCTGTTGGGCATTGTCGTACCGGCGCAGGCCGTGTCCGGTGTTGCGCAGAGCACGGGCGACCCCGCCGTTCCGGAACTGTCGGCGGCGATTCGGGAGAGCATTGCCAGCGCCATGGAGGAAGCAGTCGCCACGCTGATGGTGCAGTTGCGCGCGCTGGCGGGACGGAGGGACAGCGAAGCGGCCGAACAGATGACGTCGGAACTGGCGCAGGCGCTGCGGGAGGGGGTTCGCCAGGCGCAGGCGGTGCAGGAAAACCGCTTGAACCAGATTGCGGAAGCAATGTTGGCGTCCGCGCGGCAGGTCAGCCAGATGATCGAGGCGTCGGCCGTAGCCGCGGGCAATCGGCACGACCTGGAGAGTCCCCTAAGCCGCAAACACGTCTCCGTCACGCCTTTCGGCACAGGGGGCGACGGTGCGGCCGAAGTATACGCGGAAGCCGATGCGCAGGTAATAGAGGCGATGGAGTCCGAGCGTCCCGTGGAACTGTTCACCTTTGACACATTCTTCCCGGGCAAGGCAAACGCCTTCACGCACCAGCTCACCGTCGCCGTGGCGGAGAACCCGGGCGGCGAGTACAACCCCTTCTTCCTGTATGGCGATGTCGGCGTCGGCAAGACGCACCTTATCAGCGCGACAGGCAATGCGGTGCTGCGGCGCAACCCCAAGACCCGTGTGGGCTATGTTTCCGCAAGCCGTTTTTCGAGGCGTCTTTCCGATGCGATGCGCGCCAACGCCTTGGACGCGTTCCGGGAGAACTACTGTCATTGGGACATTCTAATACTCGACGATATCCAATTCTTGGGCGGCCGTGTCGAGGCGCAGGAGGAATTCTTCCACATTTTCAACGTGTTGCGGCAGGAGAAGCGTCAGATCATTATTGCGAGCGATAAAGCGCCGGATCGCCTCGGGCTTCTGGAACAGCGGCTTGTGTCTCGCTTTGCCAGTGGGATTGTGGCCCAACTGAAAGCGCCCGAATGGGAAACGCGCCTGGAGATACTGCGCCATGCCGCGGCCGCTGCGGGCGTTGCCGTGCCGGAAGAGGTGGTCTCGCTTATCGCCATGCGCGTACCCAATGACGTGCGTAAGATGATGGGCGCGCTGCGGAAGGTCACGGCATTTGCTAAACTGGTAGGTCATGAGGTGAACTGCGACCTGGCCGGGGAAATCCTGAGCCACCTGGGAATTGAGGTAGCTGCCTGAATCCCAGCGTCCGCACGTTTGCGCCTCGCAAGATGGAGGAAACCAAACATTGGCAAAAGTGGCCAAGAAACGTTTGCCGGATATGCTGCTGGAACAGGGGCTGGTTACGCGCGAGCAACTCACCGAATGCATGAACTTGCAGCGACGGACCGGCCAGAGCCTTCCCAAGATTCTCGTGGCGAAGGGCTATCTCAGTGAGGAGAACCTGGTTGTAACGCTGAGCGAACAGCTTGGCATCCCGCATATACGGCTGGCGCACTACACGATTCCGAAGGAAGTGCTGGCGGAAGTGCCCGAGGCGCTTTCCAGGCAGTACCAGATGCTGCCCATCTCCGTGACGGGCGACGTCCTCACGCTGGCCATGGCCGACCCGCTCAATATTATGGCCCTGGACGACCTGCGCATGCTGACGAGTTACGACATCGAGCCGGTCGTCGCCGTGACCTCGGAACTCGAGGAAGCAATCAACCGGCATTACGGCGGCGACAAGGCGGAAAACCTGTATGACGAAATCGTGAGCGCAGACGACGCCAAGGAGGGGATGGAGGTTGTCAAGGAAGCCGATGAGATCGAGGACGTCTCGAAACTGGAGCACGGCGCGGAAGACGAACCCATTAAGAAGCTTTCCCGCTTGATTCTGTACAACGCTCTCGAGCGGGGCGCGAGCGATATCCATCTCGAGCCTTTCGAGAAGAATGTCCGTCTCCGTTACCGCATTGACGGCAGTCTGGAGGAATCGAAAGGGCCGCCCAAGAGTCTGCAGCACAACCTCGTAGCGCGTCTGAAAATCCTGGCCGGCTGCCGCATCGACGAACACCGGCTGCCCCAGGACGGGCGCTTCCGAATCCGTTACAAGAGCCGCGAGATCGATTTCCGCGTGGCGTTCCTGCCGTGCAAGTACGGCGAGAAAGTCGTGCTGCGTGTGCTCGACAAGGGGAGCCTCGCCCTCGACCTCGACGGTCTTGGCTTTGAACCCCAGCCGTTGAGCGCGTTCAAGGAGGCCATCAAGCTGCCGCACGGCATGATCCTCGTGACGGGCCCGACGGGCAGCGGCAAGACCACGACCCTGTACAGTGTGCTGCACAAGCTCAACACGATCGACGTCAACATTGTTACGGTTGAGGACCCCATCGAATACGAGATGTTCGGCGTGAACCAGGTGCAGACCGCGGCGTCCATCGGCCTCACGTTCGCCGAAGCCTTGCGCCAAATCCTGCGTCAGGACCCGGACATTGTCATGGTCGGCGAAATCCGTGACTTCGAGACGGCGGACGTGGCGGTCAAGGCGGCCCTGACCGGCCACCTTGTGCTCAGCACCCTGCACACGAACGACGCGTCGGGCGTGTTCCCGCGCATGACGGACATGGGCATCGAGCCGTTCCTGGTGCAGTCTTCGGTAGCGCTGACATCGGCGCAGCGTCTGCTCAAGCGGGTTTGCCCTGATTGCGTGGAGCCTATCTCCGTTCCGAAAGAGGTGCTGGACCGCATCCAGTATCGCGGATTCGACTATATCGAGAGACCGCAGTTTGTGCGCGGTCGCGGCTGCGGCAAGTGCAAGGATTCGGGCTACCGGGGTCGTGTGGCGGTGCTCGAAGCCATGCGCAACTGGCCTGAACTGCAGCCGCTGATCCTGAATCGGGCTTCCGGATATCAGATCAAGCAGCAGGCGGTCGCCTGTGGCATGAAGACCCTGCGCCAGAATGCGCTGGCCCGGGCGGCCAAAGGTGTTACCACGATAGAACAGGTCCTGGACCATACCGTGGCGGATTGACCGGGCGGCGCGCGCGGGGCGTTGCCGTTTCCGTGCGTGAGCGGCGGGCGGGCCCGTGATGTGCGCGATGCCCGGCGCAAAGCCAGGGGAAGGTATGTGCCTGAAGACATCGAGGAGAGGGTAATGGCGGTACCAAGCATCAAAGAACTCTTGACGCGCATGATTCGGGAGGGCGCCAGTGACTTGCACATTGTCGTGGGCGCGCCGCCCATGATCCGTGTTCACGGCGGGCTGGAGTCCATGAACGGGGTGGATTCTCTTACCCCGGAGCAGACACAGGAACTGATCTACGCGGTCATGAACGAGGACCAGGTCGCCGAATTCGAGTCGGAGAAGGAGTGCGACCTCTCTTTCGGCATCGAAGGCCTGAGCCGGTTCCGTCTCAACGTCTATCGCGACCGTGGCTCCGTTGTCGCGGCGTTTCGCACGATCCCGTTCGAGATTCTTTCCTTCGAGCAATTGGGCATTCCCAATGTGGTGGCGGATTTCGCATACCGGCCCATGGGCCTTGTGTTGATTTGCGGGCCGACCGGCAGTGGCAAGTCCACTACGCTGGCGGCGGTCATCGACAAGATTAACCAGGAGCGGAATGTCCACGTCATTACGATTGAGGACCCGATCGAGTACCTGCATCATCACGGCCGTTCCATTATTAACCAGCGCGAAGTGCATGCCGACACGAAGAGCTTCGCCGCGTCGCTCAAGCGCGTGCTCCGTCAGGACCCGGACGTGATTCTCATCGGCGAAATGCGAGATACCGAGACGATCCAGGCCGCGCTGACCGTGGCGGAAACGGGCCACCTGGCGTTCGCCACGTTGCACACGAACGATGCGCTGCAGACCATCAACCGCATCGTGGACGTGTTTCCCTCGGAACAGCAGGACCAGGTGCGCACGCAGCTCTCGTTCGTGCTGGAAGGTGTCGTCGTACAGCAGCTTATTCCGCGCGCTGACGGCATGGGCCGGTGTATCGCGATGGAGATCATGCTGCCCAATCCCGCGATACGCGCCTTGATCCGCAGCGCGAAACTGGAGCAAATCCCCTCGATGATCGAGATCGGCCGCGGCGAAGGCATGATGACAATGAACCAGTCGCTCTACCGGCTCACGCGGCGCGGCGTGATCACCTTGGACATGGCGTTCAAGCGCAGCACGAATCCGGAGGGGCTGCAAAAACTCGTGGACAAGGGGCGTGACTGACCGCTTGCGCGTGATTCTCCGCCGGTGTGCCGTATGGCTCAGAGGCGGGTACGCCGTTCTGCGTCCCACTTACGACGGGCCGGTTTCCTGGCTGTGGTTTGTCGGCGCGGGCCGATTGCTTGTGCTGGCCGTCGTCGCTGTGGGTGCCTATGCCCTCGCAGGGGGCGTCGCGTTCAGTCCGCTCCTCGCCGTCATTTATCTTGGCGCGCTTGCCAGCGCGCTCTGGTATCTCCTGGCCTTGCGCCGCGAGGGTTCGGTCTCCGCCACGATGACCTGGACCCAGGTGCTTGTCGACTTCGCCGTCGTGGGCGCCACCATCGGCTTCACCGGCGGCCATGGCAGCCTGTTCACATTCCTCATGGTTATTGTCATCCTGGAGGCCGGCGTCCTGCTCGGGCTGCCCCACGGCTTTGTGTTCGCCACGTTATCCACCTTCTTCATGTTTGTTCAGACCCTTCCCGCCACCGCCGGCCTGTCCAATCCGCTCCTGCAGTGGTACAACTTTCTCATCCAGGGAATTGCGTTCTATTTCACCTCCTTCATCAGCGGGTATTGGCATCAGCGTGTCAGCCGGATGAAGCAGTTTCAGCGCGATATCCTGGACAATATGAACAGCGGCTTCCTGCTCACCGACGAGAAAGGCCTTGTTACCGCGATCAACAAGTCGGCCTGCCGCATTCTGCATCTGGTCGAGGGGGATGTTATTGGCCGTCACGTGGACGGCATCCTTCGTTCGGATACGGGCGCGGAGTGTCCCGTCACGACAGCGTTGCGGCTCGGCAAGGATTTCACCAGTTACGAGTTTTACGTGCGCACCCACGATGACGCCACCCTGTTGGTCGGCATCACGACGAATCGTATCCGCGACGTGCGCGGCCAGGTTACCGGCCTCATCGCGTCGTTCACGGACCTGACCGAGATGGCGCGGATGCGCCAGGAACTGCAGCAGCATGACCGGCTTGCCGTTGTGGGCGAGTTGGCGGCGGGACTGGCGCACGAAATCCGAAATCCCGTTGCGGCCATTCGTGGGGCCATGGAAGAGCTCCGCACCGCCTCGGACAACGAGGCGCTGGTGGAACGCCTGGCCCGCATTGCGATGCGCGAATCAGAGCATCTGAACGAGATCGTGGCCGCTTTCCTCGATTTCGCGCGTGACCCCAGCCGCCGTTACGAGCCCGTGGAACTCGGCGTGCTTGTCCAGGAGGTGCGCGAACAGATGCTGCTCAAGTACCGCGGCTCGCGGCGGCTGCTCATCTCCACCGTGTTGCCCGAAACCCCTTGTTATGTCATGGGCGACGCCACGCAAATCCGGCAGGTGTTCATCAATCTGGCCCAGAACGCCGTGGAAGCCATGAACGAATGTGGCGAATTGCGCATTACCTTGAACCCCACCCGCGGCCCCGTCGAGGTTCGCTTCGACGATGAGGGCCCCGGTATTCCCCCCGACAAGGTTGCGCGAGTTTTCGAGCCTTTCTATACTGAGAAGGAGCGGGGGGTGGGGATGGGCCTTGCCATTTGCCATCGCATCGTTACGGCGCACAACGGAACCATTCAAGCGGCGTCGCGCCCCGGTGGCGGCACCTCGATGAGCGTACGGCTGCCCGCCGCCGAAAAGGCTGAGCCGCGATGACCGAAGGCGATACGCGGACGCACCGCCCGCGCGAGGCGGGCCGGCGTCTGCCTTCCAACAGGGAGCTTAGATAATGCCGGTGCAGCATCGGGTCCTGGTCGTCGACGACGAACTCGGCATGCGCGAAACGCTTGAGATTATCCTGCAGAATGCGGGGTATGACGTGAGCGTGGCCGGCACGCCAGAGGCGGCGTGCGCCCTGCTCGAAAACGAACACTTCGACGCCGTGCTGACGGACTTGTACATGGGCAACGACCGCCAGGCGGGCATGAAGCTGCTTACCTACATCCAGGAACATGCGCCGCACACGCCGGCCATCATGATGACCGCCTACGGTTCCGTGGACACCGCGATCGAAGCCATGCGCCGCGGCGCCGTTGACTACATTCAGAAACCGTTCAAGAGCAACGACGAAATCCGCATCCGGGTGAAACAGGCTATCGCCCAGCGCATTCTCATCCGGGAAAACGAAGCCCTGCGCATGGAACAAGCGCGCCGCGGCGACCTCGAAAACATGATTGGGCAGAGCCCGGCCTTTCGCGAACTCATCGTGCTTGTGCGCAAAGTCGCGACCTTGCCCAGCACCGTGGCGCTTCACGGCGAAAGTGGCGCGGGCAAGGAACTGGTCGCCCGGGCGCTCCACCAGCTCAGCAACCGCGGCGACAAGCCCTTCGTTGCCATCAACTGCGGCGGCATTCCCGAGAACCTGCTCGAAAGCGAGTTGTTTGGCTACAAGCGCGGCGCATTCACCGGCGCGACGGAAGACAAGGAGGGTCTCTTTGTCGTTGCGAACGGCGGCACGGTCTTTCTGGACGAAATCGGCGAAATGCCGGTGATGCTGCAGGCCAAACTCCTCCGCGTACTGGACAATCAGACCATTACGCCCGTGGGCGGTGTCTCCGAGGTGCGGGTGGACGTCCGCATCATCAGCGCGACCAACCGCGACCTCGAAGCCATGGTCGAGCAGGGAAAATTCCGCAGCGACCTTTATTACCGTCTCAACGTGATTCCAATTCCCGTACCGCCGTTGCGGGAGCGCCGGGACGACATCCCCATGCTCGTGCGCCATTTCATCCAGAAACACTCCACGAAGATCGGGCGGCCCGCGCTGCAGGTCAGCCCCGAAGCCCTGGATGCGCTCGTGCGCTACGACTGGCCGGGCAATGTGCGCGAACTGGGTAACGTACTGGAACGGGTCGTTGCCCTCTGCGGCAACGACCAAGTCGAATTCGAGGACCTGCCCCGCGAGGTACGCGAGTTCCTGCCTTCAGAGGTGGCCGTGGTTGCGCTGCCCGCCGAGGGCGTGAGTCTTGAGGACAAGGTGGCCGCGCTCGAGACTTCGCTCATCAAGCAGGCGCTCGAACGGTCTCGATACTCTCAAAAGAAGGCGGCCGAACTGCTTGGCCTTACCCCCCGGTCGCTGCGGTACCGGCTGCAGAAATACGGCCTGGAAGCAGACTGACGGCAGGTCTCGCACACCGGGTATCCGCTGTTCCGGGCACTGCGTTTTTTTGACTGTCAAAGACAGCCCGTGATAGACTGCATGACAGGCGCGGCGGAACGGGTAGTATGCGGGTTTCATAGGTGGAAGCATGTTTATTGGAAGTCGGGCGACCAACACCATCCTGGACGTATTTCGTATCGGTCTTTCGGAATTGATCCGCAAAGTCGGGTTGCCGCGCGAAGTGGTCTATAAAACCCCCGGCTGTCAAATTCGCGCGCGCGCAAATGACTTGGGCAGGCGCGTCGATAATATGCGGATCATTTTTGATGTCCGTGATGGGGTGAAGCAGGATGAAGTGATTGCCGCGATGGAGGAAACCCGAATCGGCGCCCGCGTCAAGTTCGAGAACGGCTCATGCACGCTGCAGGTGCCGCCTTTCGAGTGGCGTCAATTGCCGATGCTCGCGCCGTTGGACAAGATCGTCCAGAACTACGCGAAGCACACGATGCGGTCGCAGACCTGGGTTCTCGAGCCGCTCGAATATGTCGGGCATAACCTGAATATCAACATCCTCATCGAGGAGATGGAGAAGCGCAAGGCGTCCGACCTGCACTTGCGCGCGGGGGCCAAGCCCTATATCCGCGTGGATAACGACCTGATGCCGCTGGAGAACATGCCGGTCCTTTCGGCCGGAGACGTGAGGGAGTTCCTGCTCCAGTTGGGCGGAGAAGAGGAACATGAAGCGCTGATGGCCGAGAAGGAAATCAGTTTTCAATACCATGCGGCGGGAATCGGCTATCTGCGTTGCAGCGGCTATGTAAAGACAGGCGCCATTGCTATCGCAATACGCCTCATTCCCGAAGAACCGCCGTCTTTCGAAAGCCTTAACCTGCCTCTGGTTGTGCGTGATGTCTGCAACCGGCAGCGCGGCCTGTTCCTGGTCTGCGGCATTACCGGCAGCGGCAAGTCGACGACACTGGCGGCGATGGTGGACTTCATCAACCAGACACGGTTCGCGCACATTATCACGGTCGAAGACCCGATCGAATATGTGTACCAGGACAAGAAGAGCGTCATCTCACAGCGGCAGGTCGGCCGCGATACCTACAGTTTCGCAAACGCGCTGCGCGGCGCGTTGCGCGAAGACCCGGACGTGATTCTCGTGGGCGAAATGCGCGACATGGAGACCATCCGGGCCGGGCTCAGCGCCGCCGAAACCGGGCATCTCGTCTTCAGCACGCTGCACACAACCACGGCAGTGGACACGATCAATCGCATCATCAGCTATTTCCCGCAGAATGAACGCGACCTTATTCGCCAGGAACTTGCCTATACCCTGCAAGGCGTCGTATGCCAGCGTCTCGTCAAACGTGCAGGCGGCGGACGCGTGCCCATTGTCGAGATCCTGCTCGGCGGGCGGCCCATCGTGCGCGACGCAATCCTCGACGGCGACATCGACAAACTGCATGGCATCATCGAAGTGGATGGCGACATGACCAGTTTCGATGAATACGCCGTGAAGCTGTATCAGAACGGGACCGTATCCCGCGAGGAGGCCATTTCCGCGTGCTCGAACGAACAGGGCTTTGAACGAGTCATTTCGGGCATCAAATCCTCCGAAGGCCGCAAGATTCTCAAGTGAGGATCGCCCCATGAAGCGGGTCGCTGCGATTAGCGCTGTCTTTCTGCTTGCGGCGTTCGCAGCTGTGCAGACCGCTCGCCTGTCGACCCTTCAGAAGCGCGCACCGGGCACCCCCTCTTCGCCCGCGGCCGCGGTTCCACCTTCCATTCCGGATGCCGGACTCGCCACATCCGATGGGGCGGACCCGACCCAAGACGGAGAAAACGGCGTGGCGGACGTACAGACGCCCTCGGACAATGACGCCGCCTTTGGCGAACGGCTGGTCGCCCAAGCCATCGAAACGATGATGGCCGAGGCCGCCGCCGCGGATGCGATGCGCGGAGCGCACCCGGCCGAGAGCCGCGGTCACGCCGCGGTCGCCGACGCGGAAAGCGCGGAAGACGAACACGCCAAGGCTACCGGCGCGCAGCGGGCAAGACATCTCTTGAGCCGGGCCAAGGAAGCCCTGCTCACGGGAGATTTTGAGGCGGCCGCGCGGATGCTGGCCCAGAGTCTTGAACTCGACCCGCAGAACCGGCAGGCATATCGCGCACTGGCGGAAATGCACCAGAGCCTCGGCAGAATGGAAGACGAAATGCGCGTCCTGCAGGACTGGGCCGGAGCCATCCCCGGCGACGCCATGCCACATTATCTGCTTTCACGCGCCTATGAGCGTATGGGACTTGACGCGGAGGCCTACTCGGAGCTTCAACTCTTCGAAACCCTCAGCAGCGGAAGCCTGCCCGCTTATCCCATGCTTGCCGAGATGTATCACGACTTGGGCATGCGCGCCGAAGAACGCCAGACGCTGCAGGATTGGACCCGGGCCGCGCCAGGGTCGCCGGACGCGCATCATGCGCTGGCGCAGTATTACCGGAGCGTCGGCAACTACGCCGCCGCCGCGCGCCAATATGAGCACTTGGCCGCGCTCACGCCGCAGAATGCGTCCGTTTATGCTGAAATGGCGGCTGTTTATAGGCAAATGAACATGTTTGCGGAAGCGGAGGCAAGCTACCTGCAAGCGCTCGAATTGCAGCCCAACAGCCCCGGCGTGCTTTTCCAGCTGGGCAATCTCTATCGTGCGTCGGGAGACTACTATGCGGCTCTCGATGCATACCAAGGCGTCATTGACGCCGCGCCGAACTCCCAGCAGGCGCGCCAGGCAGCCCGCGCCATTCAGCGTCTGCAGAATCAACTGGCGAATCCGGGTGCGCAGCAGCCTCCAAAACCCAAGCCGAAACGGGCCGTGCTGGCCTTCAGAAACTAAGTGGGCTCTCCACTGGTTCGCTTACGTATTGCTGCGTTTTGTGTTGGGGCGGCGACTTGCGGCCGCTCTCTTTCGGGCAGCCTGGTGCCCGGTGTTCTACTTGTCGCGGAGCAAGTCCCGGCACGAACAAAGCGTAAGCATTCGCCTTCGCAAGAATCGCGGCGGACGAGCGCTCGCGACACGTGACCGCATACCAGAAATGGAGTACCAGTTGGTGCTGGTGCGGGGGTGACTCCGCACCTGAGAGAAGGTATCCTTGGGGGACGGGTCTTGAGAGCACGCGGCAATGGGACCAGAAAACCCGCGTTGTGTCTGGCGGCGGTTCCGGTCCTTGTCCAAGGGAGAGCATACATGCGTTCTGGATTCACGCGAAACGCCTGCTTGTTTTGGGTAATACTCTTGGGCGCGGTCCAGGTGTCTGCTGATAACGGCACCGTGTTCGAATCCGCCCGAAACATACCCATGGCCTGCGACGCGGATGTTGTCGTCGTATGTGGTTCGCTGGGCGCGGCGGGGGCCGCGATTGCGGCGGCGCAAGACGGGGCGCGCGTCTTTCTCGCGACACCGCACCCGTATCTGGGCGAAGATGTCTGCGCTACGTACCGGCTCTGGCTTGAACCGGGCGAAGACCCGGCCACGGACCTCGAGCGCGCGTTGTTCGCGCCGCCCAAACCATCCATAGGTGCGGAAAACGGCCTCGCGTTCTCGTATACGACGGACATTGTATCGGCGGAACTGCACCGCGATTCGAACCCGCCGCGCATGTTGGCCGACGGAAAAGCCGGCAACGCGGCGGCGGAAAGTGTGCAATATGACGCCGATGTGGCTGTCACGGCGGACTTGGGCCGCGTGGCGGCCGTGGGCAGGGTGCATGTGCTTGCGTATCAGCGGCTGGCCTCGTTCGAGGTGGCGAGTGTGTCCGTGCAATTAAGCGCCGATGGCCTGGAGTGGGGCCCGGAGGTCTCGGCCCCGAATCCATCGCGGTCGTCGGGTAATTTTGAGGAAGCGCCGCTGGCGATAACGGTCGATGCGGCGGGAGACGCGCGCTACGTGCGTGTCACGGTGAGCAAGAATGCGGCCATCCCGCGCCTGTTGCTGGGCGAGATCATCATCGAACCCAAGGAGGATGGAGCGGCCGTTGCGGCCACGGGAGATGCGCGCACGCCACCGATGCCCATGCAGGTGAAACGGACCCTCGAGCATGCCCTGATTGCGGCGCAAGTCACGTTTCTTTACGGGTGTTACGCGACGGACGTGCTCCGCGACGAAGACGGACAACTTGCGGGGATCGTGATGGCCAATCGATCCGGGCGTCAGGCGGTGCGCGCGAAATGCATCGTCGACGCGTCGCCTCGCGGCGCTGTGGCGCGGATGGCGGGCGCTGTGTTCGGCCCTTATCCCGCCGGGGAACAGGAGTTCCGGCGCACCGTGATAGGAGGCGGGCCGCGAACGGAAGGCGTTGCGGCCTGCCGCACATGGGCGCCGCCTGTCCAATTGCAGCAGGGCGGCTGGGGCAATCAGAATCTGAGCGACGCGTATGAGTACACGTTGAGGATTCCGATGGCCGACGGCTCATACGCCGCGTTTGCCCGCGCGGAACAGGTTGCGCGCGACCTCACGTGGCATCCCGGCCAGTTGATCGCGTCGGAGACGCTGTTCCAGACGCCGCCCGATACCGTTCGGGCCCGAAAGCGCCACACCGGCGCAGAAGTGGACGCGGAAACGATTGACTTGGACATCTTCCGGCCCCAGGGAGTCGACCGGATCTTTGTGCTGGGCGGCTGCGCGGATATGGACCGCCAGGCGGCGGAGCGTCTGTTGCGTCCGCTGACTTTCTTGCGCGCTGGGCAGCGGCTGGGGGCGCAGGCGGCGGCAACGGCGCGGAGCATTGGCGAACCAGGCGCCGTCCGTGTGGCTGGCGGGGCCGTTGCGCAGGCGGAGCCAGGCGAAGTGCGCGAACCGCTGACTGGGCCGCGGTCCCTTGCGCAGGACCTGCAGACGGTCCCTTCGGAAGGTCGCGCGCTGCCGGTCTTGGCGCGGTATGACGTTGTGGTCGTCGGCGGCGGCACGGGCGGCGCGCCGGCGGGCATCGCGGCGGCCCGCCAAGGCGCGCGCACGCTCGTGATCGAGTATCAATACAACCTCGGCGGAGTCGGGACGCTGGGCCTGATCGGCAAGTACTACTACAGCTACCTGAAAGGCTTCACGGAAGAGGTGGACCAGGGCGTGGCCGCGATCAGCGGGCCGAATCAGCCTTTGGACAGAGCCTGGAACGTGGAAGCGAAGATGGAGTGGTACCGGCGCGAACTGTGCAAGGCGGGCGCGGACATCTGGTTCGGCGCGATCGGCTGCGGTACCGTGGCCGAGGGCGATACGGTCAAGGGCGTAGTGGTGGCGACGCCGGACGGCCGGGGCGCCGTGCTCGCGGACGTGGTGATCGATGCGACGGGCAACGCGGATATCGCGCACGCGGCGGGGGCGGCCTGTATGGCTGTCGGCGACGACAACGTCGCGGTGCAGGGCACGGGCATGCCGCCGCGCAGACCCGGCGCGAACTACACGAACACCGACTACACGATCACGGACGATTCGGACACGGTGGACTTCTGGCGCACGCTCGTGGCAGGCCGCGAAAAATACCGGGACGCCTTCGACCTCGGGGTGCTGGTGGATTCGCGGGAGCGGCGGCGCATCGTCGGCGATTTCGTCGTCTCGCCGCTTGATATCTGGAATCTGCGCACCTATCCCGACACGATCGGGCTCTCGCGCAGCAATTTCGACACGCACGGATTCACCGTGCACGCGTTGTTTGCCCTGGAGATGCCCGGCGAGGATGAAGTCATCGCGCACACGCCGTACCGGGCGCTGCTGCCGCGGGGCATCGAGGGGATGCTAGTGACGGGGCTTGGCATCAGCGCGCACCGCGACGCGATGCCGATTCTCCGGATGCAGGGAGATATCCAGAACCAGGGTTACGCGGCGGGCTGCGCCGCGGCTATGGCGGCCAAAGCCGGCGTGCCGCCGCGATCAATCGACGTGAAAGCCCTGCAGCGTCTCCTGGTGGAGAAGGGCAACGTGCCCGAATCGGTATTGACGGACCGCGATTCGTATCCCCTGTCTCTCGACATGGTGCGGGACGCGGTCGAGAGCGCCGCGGACAACTACCGGGGCGTGGCGGTTCTTCTGGCGCAGCCGGCGGAGGCACTGCCGCTGTTGCGCGACGCGTACCGGGCCGCGGAGTATGAAAACGCGCGGCTGATCTACGCGCACATCCTTGGCATGCTCGATGACCCCGCCGGCGCCGACACGCTTGCGCGGACGGTCGCCGGGCAGGGCTGGGATGAAGGGTGGTCGTTCACCGGCGGCGGCCAGTTCGGCGGCAGCTTGAGCCGGCTGGACAGCCTGATTATCGCGCTGGCGCGGACCGGAGCGCCCGGGGCGCTCGAAGTCATTTTGGAAAAAGCGCGAACGCTCGATGCCGAAAGCGCCTTCTCGCATCACCGCGCGACCGCGATTGCGGCGGAAACGCTGGGGCGTCCGGACGCGGCTCCCGTGCTCGCCGCGTTGTTGCGCAAGCCCGGCATGACCGGACATGCCTGTCTCGACATCGAAGCGGCGCAGGCGCAGGCGCGTTTTGCCAATCCCAACCAGGAGCGGGATTGCAGCATCCGTGAATTGATGCTGGCGCGCGCGCTGTACCGTTGCGGCGACGCCGACGGACTGGGGGAGAGCATCCTGCGCACGTATGCGGCCGACCTGCGCGGGCATATGGCGCGGCATGCCCAGGCGGTCCTCGGTCAACTCCCGGACACAACGGCGATTCCAGGCACCGATCTCGATATGGAGCGCTGGCCGGTCCGGTAGCACGCATTTGCGGCTTGCTTTGGACTGCGGCGGCTCGCTACCGCTCTCTGCCAGGCAGGCTTCCTTGCCGGACACGCGTCGCGCACTCCAAGACGGGAACGGTCATGGCGAACCCGGGCAGAAGCCGTCCTCGCTGTCCTCGTCCGGGCAGGCGTGGTAGCCGCCGCTGTTGTAGAACTGAATCACGCGGAGCAGTTCGGAAAGATCGATCCGCCAATCGGGTCCCGTGCCCGCGTAGTCGCTGTCGTGAGGACAACACGACGTCTCAGTGCCCGCGCCGGGCAGGTAGCCGTCTTCCGTGGCATCCGGCGTGGCGGCGCATTGCAGGCCGCCTGAATTGTAGAACTGAATTACGCGCAGCAGTTCGCTCAAAGCGACGCTGTTGTCGTGGCTGGTGTCCGCGCTGTGCCATGGTGACGCGCACGGGTCCACAGGTTGTCCTTCTTCACCTTCAGGCACTTC
>JAGMZX010000011.1:23158-24667 GCA_018005585.1 Candidatus Hydrogenedentota bacterium
TAATCTGAGGATCGAGCACGACTTGGACATAGACGTAGCGATTGCCGCCCGTTTCCAAGACCCACGCGTATTCGTGCTCATTCAATGCGCCGTCGCCGTCGAGGTCGCCGCCGCTCGCGAACGGCTCCGCGTCACCAATCGTAACGGGCAGATAGTCATTTTGCAGATTTGCGATGGTCTCGATGGTATTGCCGAAATGAGTGCTGAGCAGGGAGAAAGCGGTCAGCACGTTTTCGTACTGTGCGAGTCCAAGCGATGCGTAGGAGGCTTCGGTCCGAAGTTGCGCAAGGTTGGCGTCGAATGCCTGGAGGGCGGCGCCGTTCAATGCGTGACCCGGGTCGCACGATACGGCGGCCAACACCGCGGTCTCCCAACTGTCCCGGAGACCGTTCATGTCGAGGTCCACTGTCTCCCACAACAGGCCGATCTTGGTGAAGAAGGCAGCGCCCTCTGCGTCGACCTCGCCGAGGCTGACGCAGACATCGCCGCTGCCGCACGCGCGGCAGCCGCCGCCGTCCGCAGTGGCCTCGGGGTCCAACGCCGACGCCGCGAAGGTTCCGAAATCCTCGGGACCGGCGACGAGTGCGCGATACTCGCCGCGGTTGCAGACGCCGTCGAGATCGGCGTCGCCCAACCAAGCAAGGTATTGCTCTGAACTCCGGTCGAAGCGATCGAGGTCGAGGGGCGGAATGCCGGGTATGTCCTCAAGGGCGTCCGCGACGATCAACATGGTCTCTTCTTCGCCGATGGTGGCCAGACCGGCGACCGCGCTCTCGAAGGTCGGACGGTCAATCTGCGTGAAGATGAAGGCGCCGATGGGCGTCGCGTCAAGTTCCTCCGCATAGGCGGCGGCTTCACTCTGATTGTGCGCGTATGCGCTCAGCACGCAGCAATGGCTGGGCGTATCGGGCGCGGCCAGCAGCGCATCGAGCAGCACGGCGTGCGCCCGGTCTATGATGCCGTTCTCATCCAGGTCCGCCGTATCCGGGTCTTCGTCCAAGAGCGGGTTGGTGTAGATAGCGATGAGGGCCGTCTCGAAACCGGCTTCAATGCCTGTGCTCTCGCAGGGGACATCGCAGGGTTGCGTGCACTCCGGGGGCAATTCACCCTCTCCTTCCCCTTCGCCCTCGCCCTCTCCCTCTCCCTCTCCCTCTCCTTCTCCTTCCCCTTCGCTTCCCCCTTCGCCTTCCCCTTCCCCTTCCCCCTCGCCCACGCACTGGCCTGGACCGGGGAACCAGTCCGCCTGGGACGCGCCCAGCAGATAGCAGCAGCGGCTGCGCATGCGGAAACACGCGTATTCGCCGGCATTTGTGAAACCGTCGCCGTCCGGGTCCGCGTCATGCGCGAGCACAAGCGGCAGTGTTGTGTAGTTCGCCATGTTAATCGGGGTGATGCCGAGGTCGGGTGCCCCGTCGCCGTTCAGGTCGACATTCGCGCCTTCCTGCAGCGCACGGATGGGAATCGCGGCGGAGTCGGCGTCTCCGAGCAGCAGGTACGCTGCGAGCACTT
>JAGMZX010000011.1:24767-69683 GCA_018005585.1 Candidatus Hydrogenedentota bacterium
CCACATTTCCGAGTGCGAGTTGCTCACCGTCATCAGCGCCGCCAGCACGTGCGCGTAATCCTGCACCAGCGCATACCGCCCATCATTCATCAGGCGCTGCAAATTGCCCGTGTATTTCTTGCGCGCGCCCATGTAGTGCGCGAAATCGGCGTCGCAAAGTACGTCCGCGATCAGCGCCGCCTCCCAACTGTCGGTCATGCCGTTCTCATCGAGGTCCGTTTCCGCCCAGCCGCCCAGCGCCGCGTACAGTGCCGTCCCTTCCGCGTCTATCGTCTCAAGCACCGGGCACGCCGCCGGTTCCTCGCCGTTGTTCTGTTCCTCGCTGTCGCAACCGCCGCCGTTCGTCGTCACGCCGGGGTTGAGCGCGTTTGCGGCAAACGTCACGTAGCCCGCCAGGTCGCGCGACACCGGGGTAAATTCCGACAGGTTGCACACGCCGTCATCGTCGGCGTCGCCGCGTGACCCGAGCACGGGTTCCGCGGCCAGGTTGAAAAGGCTGGCGTCAACGTCGATGCCGTATTCCGAAAACAGGGCAATCATGGCCGCGATGCTCGCCGGTTCGCCGATCGTAACGAGGCCGGTCAGTGCGCGCTCGACCTTATCCGTATCCACCAGCACATCGATGATCTGGTCTACGGGCACGCCGTACTCGTCGGACAGAGCGTCCCACAACTGGTCGAGATAGGCCTTGACGACAACCTCGTTCTGCAAGTAGGCGACCGCGGCTGCCTCGAAGTGCGGCGTGTCCGCGCAAAAGAGCAGCGCGTCCTCGAGCAGTGCGTGCGCGTAATCCACGATGCCGTTCCGGTCGAGGTCCGCCGTCATCGGGTCCTCGCAGATCAGGCAGACCGGATCGACAAACGGAATCTCAATCTGATGCCGGTAGACGTAGTCGAGCGCGCCCGCGAAGTCCTTGCGCAGCCCCTCGGGGCACGCCGCGTGCAACACGGCATACACGTAATCCGCGCGCGTGCCGAAGAGGCTGAGAATCAGGTCGTATTCCTGCTTGTTCGTCTGCCCATCCGCGTCGATGTCCGAATTGGCCGCGAACGGCTCGATCCACGAACCGAAAACGTTCACCGTGAACGGAATGTAAGGCAGCGTGAGCGCGTCGCCCAGGCCATCGCGCACTTTCGTGTTCATGGGGCCGCTCAGAAGGAGCAGCGTCGCCACGGCATCCTCGACGGGCCGCAGTAAGGCATCGTAGTAGAGTTCGCTGCGCAGCCCCGCTACCGTCGTGTTGTAAGCATCCTGGAGTTGCGCGTGCAGGGGATACGCCGGGTCGCACAGCACCTCGGAAAGCGCCGCCGCTTCCCAACTGTCGGCCATGCCGTTTTCATCGAAATCGCCCAGTTCCCAGAACATGCTCAGATAGGGATAGAGCGCGGCGCCCTGCGCGTCCAGCTTCGCCAAGTGGTCGCAGGGCTCCTCTGGCTCCGGCGCGCCCGCGCCGATGGTGTAGCGCTCGCCCGTGGTGAAGTTGTCGATCCCTGTGCCGCCGAGCGGCATCCAGACGCCGTCGTAGATGGTGTTGTTATCCATCAGGTCGATGCTGAGCAGGCCGTCGCCCGTGGGCACGGCAACGGTCACGGTACGCGCGCTGCCGCTGCCGCTCACGCTCTGGATGGCTGCGCCGCTGAGACTGCCCGCAAGGTCCAGCGCGAAGTCGGCGACATCAACGCCGATCACGCCTTCGCTGAACGTGACGGTGAAATCGGCCGTAGCGCCCGTGGGCGGATTCGCGGCGCCCGGCGCGCGCGTGATGCTCGTCACCGTCGGCGGCGTCGAATCGGCCAGCCAGTCGAAATAGACCTGGGCTACCGCGTTTTCCATCAAGTGGATGTAACCGTTGTCGCTCAGGTGGATGGGGTCGACGTCGTTTGTGCCCGCCATGGCCTCGCGGGGGCTGAACCGGTTGCTCATGCCGCCCGGGAAATCGGCGTAGCCGTTTCCGGGCCCGTCGGGGAAGTAGGCCGCGCTGGGCGGGAGGTATAGGCTCGGTATGCCGTACCAGCCCTGCATCACGCCGAAGTTGTGAACGTACGCGACGCGCTCCGTGGCGAGCGCGAAGTCTTTCTTGCGCCGTTCGAGTTCGATGAAGACGTTGTTGACCTTGACCTGATTCTGCTCGACCTGTTGCGGCGTGGTCCAGCCCAACCATGGAAAATCCGGGAGGAAAATCTGTACGTGGATGCCCCACGCGGCGAGGAATATGGCGGTCGGGTCTTCGATGGCGGAAACGTAGATAATGATTTCATAGGGGTTGTACGGGTTCTGCCATGTGCCCCACTCGTATCCTTCCGCGATATTTGTGTAATCGTAGCCGCAGACCGCGACGCGGATATTGGGCCGCACGCTCAGGCAGTGATTGACGACGTTGCGGATGTGGTTCATCGTGGAGCCGACCAGCGCGTCGATGTGCCCGTCGCTGAAATCCCCCGCCACGCCCACATTGAGGTCATTGCCGCCCAGGCTCAGATGCACGATGTCGATGGTCGGGTACTGGTTGAGCTTCTGCGTGATGGCGTTCAGGACGTCCGGCGTGTCCCAATCGGCCGCCGTCGCCCGGAGAAGCGCCAATTCGCCGTTCTCTTCGTAGTTGCCGAGCCCCACTTGCTGCAGGACGTGGCGCAGCGCCTTCGGTTCCTGGTTCCACGGCGCGTAGGTCCAGCTATCGCCCACATACAGAATGCGAGGAATGGCCGCTTCCGCCGTGCCCGCTGCCACCAAGACCGCAATCCCCGCCAGCAGGCAGAACCGCCCGGACATCCTTGAATCACGCATGATAGCGGCCATGACAACACACTCCCAGCACCTATGTAAGGACAATGTATGAAACCTGCTCACTGGGGATTATACCCTATCGGCGGGCCGAAAGACAGCCGGGATCATACCAAGAGCATGCAGAATTATTTGGGATTACCATTGCGCTGGCCTGCACAAAAACGTTTCGCGTGGGACTGACACGCAGCGTCCGCTGTGGGGTATAGCGGGGGAGACCGGCCGGGGAATGGCTGTTGATTCTGGTCTTTGCCGCAGCCATACTGGGATGAGTCGATGGGAAGGGGCTTGGGTCATGCGGGGAGAAGACCAGACCCGCCAAAGCGCTGAGGAGGCAAACCTGTCATGAGGCCTGTTGTGTGCGTGGTCATTGGAACGCTTGCTTGCGGCGCGCTCTGCGCAGTCTCGAATGCTGAGGAAATGCCGCGCCCCGAGCACCCCCGCCCGGATTGTGAACGGGCGGAATGGCTGACCTTGAACGGCGTATGGGAGTTCGGCGAGACCGATGCCGATGAAACGGAACGTTTCCTTGGCGCGGACGCGTACCCCGACCGGATTGTTGTGCCGTTCTGCCGCGAAAGCGCATTGTCCGGCCTGCAACGGAAAGGATTTGTGAAGAACGTGTGGTACCGGCGCACGTTCCGCGTGCCGGCGGAATGGCGGTCGTCGCGGATTCGGCTGCATGTGGGCGCGTGCGACTGGCGGTCACGGGTATGGGTGAACGGTCAAGTCGCGGGGGAACACGTGGGGGGAAATACGCCGTTTGCCTTCGATATCACGAAACTTGTGGACCGCGGCGGTGAAAACACGGTCGTCATTCATGCGTTCGACGACACGGCTAGCGGCCTGCAGCCGCTGGGCAAACAATCGATAACGGGGGAGAGTCATGGCATTTTCTACACGCCGACGACGGGCATCTGGCAGACAGTCTGGCTCGAAGGTACGGGTGACACGTACATCCGTGAATTCCGGGTCGAGACCGGGCCTGACATGCAGCAGGCCCTCCTGGAAGTGGACCTCGACGGTCCCGCGCAAGGTTTGACGATTGAGGCGCAGGTTGAAGACGATGCGGCCGCTGTCGCCACGGCCCGGACTGCGGCCGTCTGGCGGGATAACCGGCTCGTGTTATCGATTGCGTCGCCGCGGCAATGGACGCCGCGCGACCCGCATCTTTACGGGTTGACGCTGCGTCTGCTGCGTGACGGCGAGGTCGTCGACGAAGTGCGAAGCTACCTGGGCATCCGCCGGATTACCATCGAGGGCGCGGCGGTCCTTGTCAACGGGGAAGCCATATTCCAGCGGCTCGTGCTGGACCAGGGCTTCTACCCGGACGGGGTTTGGACCGCGCCGACGGACGAAGCGCTGAAACGGGACATCGAGTTGTCGATGGCGGCGGGGTTCAACGGCGCGCGCCTGCACCAGAAGGTATTCGAGCCGCGGCTGCTCTATTGGGCGGACCGCCTGGGCTACTTGCTCTGGGGCGAATACCCGAGCTTCGGCGCGAACTACGCCAACCCCGCCGTGAACGCGCCCATTCTTCAGGAATGGGTCGAGGTTGTGGTGCGGGACCGGAATCATCCGTCGGTCATCGGGTGGTGCCCGTTCAATGAAACCGACCCCATCTCGGGCACGCTGCAATCGGCGGTGGTGACGATGACGCGGCGACTTGACCCGTCTCGCCCGATCATCGAGAGCAGCGGCTACGCCCACACAATCGCCGACCCCGAGGTGCTTGACGTTCACGATTATGACCAGAACCCTGAGACGTTCCGGGCGCGCTGGGTGGACGGCTATGCGGCGCAATTCGACATGGGGCTGCCCGCTCGCTACGGGTCGGCGACGCCGTCGCGCGTGCCGTTCATGATCAGCGAGTATGGCGGGATTGGCTGGGCGCTCAGCAAAGAGGCCTGGGGTTACGGCAACACGCCGGAGAGCCTGGACGCCTACTACGCGCGGTTCGCAGGTCTCGCGGCGGCGGCGCTGGACAGCCGGTACCTCTTCGGCCTGTGCTACACGCAACTGACCAACGTCGAGCAAGAGCAGAACGGGGTCTACATGTACGACCGAAGCCCCAAGTTTGACGTGGCGCCGCTACGGGAGGCCCTGCAACGGAAGGCGGCCTACGAAGCGGACCCGCCGCTGGCCGTGCGCCCGGCCAGCTATGTCTGGACAGTGCTCGTCGGCGCTCTGGCGGACGGCGACCTCGCCCGGCCCTGGCGGTACACGACGGATGCGCCCGGGGACGGCTGGCGGCAACCGGGTTTCGACGACGGCAAGTGGAACACCGGCCTGGCGCCGTTCGGCCATAAGGAAGGGGAGTGGATGGGCCGCATCCGCACGAAGTGGCAAAGCGATGACATCTGGCTGCGGCAGCGGTTCGCGTTCGACGGCGCGGCCTTTGATAGCGCCGCGCTGGTGCTCCATTTTGACAACGCGACCGAAGTCTTCTTGAACGGGCAACCCATCTGGCAACGAGACCATTGGAACGACCGCTACGACGGGTATGACGTGACGGGCGCATTCCGCGGCGCCGTGGTGACCGGCGAAAACACGGTCGCCGCGCACACGCATCAAGATAGCGGCGGCCAGTACATCGACCTGGCGCTGCTTGTGGGCCGGCCCTGAAGGCTTTGCGCGTGGACTGCCGTTGTGCCGTCCTACTGCGGGGAAGGCGGCGTGGCCGCGGCGTCTGACCAGATGATCACGGAGCCCTTTGCCTCTGCCTTTGCTTGCGTGAGAGCGGCTTCGGCGCGCTCAAGCAAGGGCTCCAACGCCGTGCCGTGCGCGGGCACGCTTACGATGCCGCTCGAGAAGGTCACGCGGATGCCCGCGATACCGTCCCCTACGACCGACAGCCGTTCTTCGATACGCTGCGTCAGACGGCTTGCCCCGTTCTCGTCCGTTTCGGGCAGGTAGAGCAGGAAGCGCTGCCCCGACAATCGGCCCGCAATATCCACGCTCCGCATGCGCGTCAGGATTACCCCGGCGAGGCAGGTCAACAGCAGGTCGCCCATCTCGAACCCGTGCCCGGTGTTGACCGCCGAGAAATCGTCCAGGTCCAGAAGCAAAAGGCTGCCAAAACGGGCATACCGCTCCACCCGCTTCAATTCCTCGCCGATTTCATGGAAGAGCGTGGGCCGGTTCAGCAGGCGTGTGAGAGGGTCGACACGCGCCATGCGCAGGTAACTCTCGCGCCGCTCAATAACGGCCTGCACCCGCGCCACCAGCACCACCGGGTCGAAAGGCGTTTCGATACAGTCGTCGACACCGCTGCGCAGTGCGCGCACCTGTTCGTCCGGCTGGTCTTCGGGCACCAGGAAAAGGAACGGGATATCGCGCGTCTCGGGATTCAGGATGAGACGCTCGCGGATGCCCGAGCCGTCCACGTCCGCGGAATCGTGACGGCAAATGACCAGATGCACCGCGCATTCCTTCAGCCGCTTTGCCGCCTCCCACCCGTTGACCGCCGTTCGCACCGTGAAACCCGCGCGGCCCAGGTAGTCCCGAATTACGTTGCGCGTGCTTGTATCCTGTTCGATGGCCAGGATGGTTGCGCCGTTCGCCGGTGCGGTCATGGCTCCTCCCGCTTTGCGCGTGTTTCCCCGCGCGCCCGCGTGCAGTATACTCACGGGCGTCTCGACGGGTAAAGGGCGGGAACAGGGAAGTCCCTTTGGCGGTTTGGGTTGTTTGGGTTTTCTTGGTTTGCGCGCGGCAAAGTCGCGGGGAAATGTAAACCTTTTACAGATGCGGCACGTTTTCACGAATGAAGCAGGAAGGACAGATGGACCACTCGGCCCAAGGCGATAGCGAATTGGCCCTCGCCTTGAAGGCCGGGGACCGGGAAGCTTTCGAGGAGCTGGTCCGGCGTCATCAGGGCCGCGTGTACGCGGTAGCGTACCGTTTGACGGGCAACCGCGAGGACGCGCTGGATGTGGCGCAGGACGCCTTCTTGAAGGCGTTCCGGAAAATTGGTTATTGGCGGCCCATCGGCGGTTTTCTGCCGTGGCTGTTGCGGTTGACGCGCAATCAGGCTATTGACCACCTGCGACGCCGGGAACGGCGCCGGCATGAGCCGCTCGAGGAGGCGTCGCGCGCGCAGCGCGACGGAATGACCGCGGAAACCGCGCCGGTGACGACGGATGCAGCGGTGCGCGCGCGGGAGATTGACCAGCGTGTGCGCGAGGCGCTGGTGCGGTTGTCGCCGTCGCAGAGTACGGTGTTCATCCTGCGGCATTATGAAGGTCTGGCGCTGGCGGAGATTGCCGAGCAATTGGGCTGCACGGTCGGCAGCGTCAAGGTGCATTTGTTTCGTGCGCTGAAGAAATTGCGCAAGGAACTGGCGGATTTTCAGGGTCCGGAACAATAGAGAAAGATAGGAGCCGCGCAATATGGGAATGCGTGACGCGGGTCTATGGTCCGCGATGCGGGGGCTGGCAGGGGGGTGCCGGCGCGTACGCCCCTTGCTTGTGGCCTCACTCTACGAGCCGCTCGGCGAGGACGAAGAGCAAGCCTTGCGGCAACACCTGGAAAAGTGCGGGCTCTGTCGCGCGGAATGGGCCGGTATGCGGCGGACCGTTGCAGCCATCCCGCGGGAACCCGCGCGGTTGAGCGGCGACATGGCTCCGGCTCTGCTGGCCCGCGCCGCCGAGTGCTCCAACCGCGCACCGGTCAGGCGTTTGCTGCCCTACGGCGCAGCCGCGACGGCCATCGTCGCGGCGCTGCTCTTCGTCGTGGCGGGGCCGTTCGCGTCTTCCCCGGTCTCGGAGCGGCTGGCGACTGCGCCAATGCCCGCCGTTGCCGTGGAACCGCCGGCCGCGACCGTCTCCGGCGGTGCGACAGACACGGAGTTGCCTGCCGGGGCAATCGCCGATTCACCGGTTGAGGAAGCGGTGTGCGAAGCGGAGCAGCTTGTCGAGAAGCACGCCTATGCGGATGCGATGCAGCTGCTGCAGGAAAGCATGGCGGCCCATCCGGGCGACCCCGCATCCGGTGTGGCGCAGGCCCGCCTCGCCGAGATCGAGTTTTGCCATCTGCGCCGTTATCCGCGGGCTTTTGACGCCTATGTGAGACTCCGAAACCTGTTTCCTGAGACGTTCAAGTCGAGTCCCGAGAGCATAGACCGCTTCGATTTGCTGGTCGAAGGCTGGCAGGAAAACTTCGAGGCGCTGTACGCATTGGATGCCGCGCGCGGGAATGGCCCCGCAGGCTTTGCGGACTTGGAATCCGTGGTCGCGCAGTATCCCGGCAAACTTGTGGCCGGGGTGGCGCTGGACGAAATGAGGCGGATTGTCGACGGTCCGGGCGCGGAGGGCGACATGCCGGTGACGGCGGCGCTCGAGCGCGTCCGGGCCCGTTGCGCGAATCCCGTCGCCGTTGCGCAGGTTAACCTGCGCCTGGGCGACGCGTATTCGCAGGATGCGCGCAATTTGCCGCGCGCGCGGGAGATGTACCAGGACGTGTCGCGGAGCGCGCATCCGGTGCTGGCGCCAATGGCGGACGCCGCGCTGGCGCGGCTGGCGAATCCGTAAGGGATTCCGGCGGCACACGGCACCGGGGTGCGGGCCCGGACGGCGCAAGGCGTTTGCGGCAGTCCGCGGCGGTCTGTTACCATTTCTACGAGAGACGCAGCGGCGGGTTCACGTATCGCACGCATGCGATGCGTATAGCTTAACCCGCTGAAATATAATAAGTTGCGGCTGAACGGCCCAACGGGCCGCGCGGCCGGATTACGCACCGCGCAGAGGAACCACGGCGTGCCCGACCTGAAATCGTTTGAGCGATTCCTCGTGTCCAGCGGCGTCGTCGCGGAAGACCGTCTCGAACGCGCGCGGGGCGAGGCGCGCAAGCGGGGTGCTACGCTGACCGAGGTGGTCCAGCAACTAGGCTTTGCCACAGCTGAGCAGGTGTATCAGGCGCTCGCTTCCTTTTGCGAACTGCGGTACGTTGTCCCGTCGAAGATGACCATTCCGGAAGAGGTATCGCGAAAAGTACCCGCCCGGTTTGCGACCCACTACGGCTTTGTACCCATTGCGGAGAGCAATGGCGCGCTCGTCGTTGCCGTAAGCGACCCGCTGAACGCGCAGCTGCTCGATGATATCCGGCTCGTCTTGAAGCGGCGCATCGAAGCGACGGTGGCAACGCCCGAGGAGATCGACCGCACGACGAAGGTGCTCTACGGCGTCGGCGCGGACACGATGGAGAAGATCCTCATCAGCGAGGAATCGCAGGGGCTCGTCGTCAATCTGGGCGAAACCAGCATGAGCGCGGACCTCGGCGACGAGAACATCGATGCGTCCATCATCAAGTTCACGAACGAACTCATCCTCGAGGCCATTAATTCCGATTGCACCGACATTCACATCGAGCCGTTTGAAGACCAGTTGCGCGTCCGGTTCCGCATCGACGGCATCCTGCATCAGGTGCCTACGCCGCCGTCCATTCGCGGCTTTCACGCGGCCATTGTCTCGCGCATCAAGATCATGGCCAACCTCAACATCGCGGAAAAACGCCTCCCGCAGGACGGCAAGATACTCGCCCGGTTCGGCGACAGCCAATACGACCTGCGCGTGTCGATCCTGCCGACGCCACACGGGGAGACGGTAAACATCCGCATTCTGAGCCGGGCGTCGATGTTCCTGACGCTGGACCAATTGGGCTTCCTGCCCGAGGACTTGACGAAGTTCGAGTCCTTTATCACGAAACCGCACGGGATTATCCTCGTGACAGGCCCCACGGGCAGCGGCAAAACGACGACGCTATACGCGGCGCTGAGCAAACTGAACAACCTGGACCGCAAAATCATCACGATTGAAGACCCCATCGAATATCAGTTGCGCGGAGTGACCCAGATGCAGGTGTTGCCGCGTATCGGCTTCGATTTCGGCATGGGCCTGCGCTCCATGCTGCGTCACGACCCCGATATCATGCTCGTGGGCGAAATCCGCGACTATGAGACGGCTGAGATGGCGATCCGGTCGAGCCTGACGGGCCACCTGGTGCTCAGCACGCTGCACACGAACGACGCGGCCGGGGCCGTGACCCGCCTCACTGACATGGAGGTTGAGCCGTTCCTGATCGCGAGCACGATGATTGCCTCGATGGCGCAGCGTCTTGTGCGGCGCGTGTGCCGCAATTGCAGCGCGCCCTGCGCGCCGAACCCGCAGGTGCTGCGCGAGGAATTCGGCGTTACACCCGAGCAGGTGCAGCGCGGCCAGTTCGTGAAAGGCGAGGGCTGCGACGCATGCCGGCACACGGGTTACCGCGGGCGTATCGCCATCTACGAGATGTTGCCGTTTACCAATGAAATCAAGGAGCTTACCGCGCGCCGGAGTTCATCGATCGAGGTCAAGCGCAAGGCGCTGGAACAGGGCATGAAGACGCTGCGCATGTCCGGGTGGCGCCGTGTTTACGAAGGCTTGAGCACCATCGAAGAGGTGTTGCGCGTGACGGCAGACGCGGAGACGATGGGCGCGATCATCGAGACGGGCGATGCCGCAATTCCAGTATGAGGTCAAGAAGGGCCCGGGCGAATCCGCCACGGGCATACTCGAAGCGGAAAACCAGCGCGCCGCCGCGGCACGTCTCCGCGATATGGGGTATTTCCCTATTCGCGTCGTCGAGTACACGGGCGAGGAAGAAAAGAAGGACGTGCTCCGACAGGCGCTCGTCCGCATACGCCTGAGAGACCGCAATGTCTTCTTCCGCCAGCTGGCCAACCTCATCGAGTCCGGCATGCCCATCACCCGCGCGCTCCGCACCCTGGTCGAGCAGGCGGAAAACCCGAAGATGTCGAAGCTCATCGATACGCTCCGCGACGACGTGCAGAAGGGCAGCAGTTTCGCCGAAGCGATGGAGAGACATCCGGAGGTCTTTTCCGCGGTGCAATGCAATCTGGTGCGCGCGGGCGAGACGGGCGGCATGCTCGAGGAAGTACTCTGGCGCCTGGTTGCCTTCGGCGAACAACAGGAGGAACTGCGGGGCAAGGCGCTTAGCGCGCTGGTGTATCCGGCCTTCCTGCTGCTCATCGGCTCGATAGCGGTTTTCATTCTGATTTCTTTCGTATTTCCCCGGTTTATCGAGGTTTTCAAGGACTTCAACGCCGACCTGCCCATGCCCACGAAGATCGTCATGGCAGTCTGCGGGTTCATGGGTTCGTACTGGTGGGCCGTGCTGATCGGGGTGGGTCTGGTCATTGCCGGGCTCGTGTACTATCTGCGTACGGAGGTGGGCCGCCGTCACAGGGATGCGTTGCTCTTGCGCATTCCAGTTGTCCGTACGGTAGTCCAGAAATACGAGATGGCCCGGTTTGCGCGGACGCTCGGAACCCTGCTCGAGAATGGCGTGCCGGTGCTGCGATCGCTGCGGACGACCGCCGACACGATGGGAAATGCGGTGATCCGCGACGAGGTTGCTTCTATCCTCGAGGGGGTGACCGACGGGCGGAGCATGAGCGAGAGCATGACGCAGACGCCGCATTTCCCGCCGCTGGTGGTCAGCATGTTCATGATAGGCGAGGAAAGCGGCCGCATCGGCGACGTGACCAAGCGGCTGGCGGATGCCTACGACCTGGAGGTGGACCGTGCGGTGAAGGCACTGACGGCCTTGTTTGAGCCGCTGTTGATCGTGTTCATGGGCGCCATTATCGGTTTTCTCGTGATTGCCATGTTGTTGCCGATGTTGACGTTGAGCGCGAACGTCGGGTAGGCGGCGTCCCCAAAACGGGCCAGTTTGTCGTATTATAAAGGAGGGGAAGGCGAAGGCCTTTCCCTGCATCTGGAGGTTGCCATGGATAACAGAGGTTTCACGCTTATCGAGCTGATCCTGGTCGTGGTCATTATCGGTATCCTGGCCGGCGCGGTCGTGCCGATTTTCGGCGGACGTTCGACGGAAGCGCGGATCAACCGGGCCCGGTCGGACATCAGTTCCTATCTCGGGTTCATTTCCGCGTATGAGATCGACAATGGGAAATACCCGCAGCGTCTTGAAGACCTGGTCTCCGGGAATCGCAAGTACGTCCGCGAGTTGAACAATGACCCGTGGGGCAATCCGTACATTTACACGCCGCCTTCCGGCGCCACCAGTGATGACTTCGATGTTTTCTCCGCTGGTCCGGACGGCCAGCCGGGCACCGAGGACGATGTGACTCTCAACACGGAAGCGGCGACCCGCTGAGCACCAAGAACATGACCGTCACGTTCCGAAACGTCCCCAAACCGCAGGCTGGGGGCGCGCCGGCGGGGAATGGGTTCACGCTGCTCGAACTCGTGGTGGTGTTGGCGTTGATTGCCATTCTCACCGGCATGGTCGTGCCGGTCTACGGCGGTTCAATGGCTTCCATGCGCATGCGCAGCGCGCAGAGCGATTTTATCTCTCTGATTGAATTTGTGCAGGAGCGCGCCATAACCGATGCCCGGGAGTACCGCCTGTACATTGACAAGGAGGAAAACACGTTCTGGGTCATGTACATGACGGGTGTGGAGGAAGGCGAAAAGGTGTTCACGGAAGAAACGCGCGAATATGGGCGTCTGCGCGAGTTTCCCGAACAACTGACCGTCGACCGCGTGAAGGCGCGGAAAGACCGGGAACGGAGCGCTTACTTCATTGCCTGTTATCCGAACGGGGCATGTGATATCGCGCGGGTCGACCTGCTTGACGCGCGAAACCGGCGCCAGCGCACCACGATAGAAACCACCGGCGTCGTCGGCAAGCTCGAGGTCGAGACGCCGCAGACGCGGAGGTAGCGCACCGTGCCGCGCCGCGCCGGGTATATCCTCTTCGAGACTGTCGTGGCCATGGGTCTGTTGAGCATCAGCCTGGTGGTCGTATACAACGGCATGAATCAGGGGCTCTTCATGCGCGCCCGGGCCCAGGACTTCACCACGGCCAAGTTTCTGCTTGAGAAAGTCATCGCGGAGAAGGAATTGCAGTTGGAGATGCAGCCCGGCTCGGGCGAGGGGCAGTTCGAGGGCGACAACGAGCGATTCCGCTGCCGCTGGGAGATCACAAAGGTGCCCGTGCCGGCGCCGCCGCTGCCGCCCGCCCTGACCGAAGAAGAACGGGAACGGTTCTATAAAATGTTCAAGAAATACATGGGCCGCATTGCGGTGACGGTCCTGTGGTCCCGCCGCGGCTTTGATTACGAGATTGCGGGCGAGACCCTGATTCCACCGGAGCGTCTCTGGCTGCCGGAAGGCGAACGCGATGATGTCCAGATGCCGTAAGGACAACGGCTTCACACTGGCCGAACTGCTTGTCGCGGCGACGCTGCTCAGCCTCGTCATGGCTTCCGTGTATACGCTCTTCAGCTCGACCATGCGCACCTGGCGGCGTTCCGAGGGCGCCTTTGACATGCACCAGGTTGCGCGCACGGCCCTCGCGGTCTTCGAGCGTGAAGTAGAGAATCTGATGGATGAGGCGGGCTACCTGTTCACCGGCGAGGATGATGAAGTGACGATGTTCGTGGTGGCGGAACCGATGGACGTCGAGGAGGCCGAAGGCCCGCACCTGATGCGTGTGCGCTATCGATTTGACCGCACCGGCGAAGAACTGGTCCGGGAGGAAGCCCTGGTCGAGATGGCGCTGCCGAACCGCCCGCCGGACGGCAAACCGGTCGAACCGGGCAAAATCAAGCTGAAGCGCAAACGCGAGTTTGTCATTGCGACGCATGTGCGCGACTTCGAACTGAGATACTACTGGATCCCCGCGCCGGACCAGCGCTATGAAAACGAACCGCCCCAGCCCACGGAGCATTTGGTTGTCGACAGCCACGAGGAGGGCTGGGGGCTGCCGCAGGCCATCGAAGCTCGCCTGACGCTGACCGACCCCGAGAATCCGGACCGCGAGATATCCTTTGACGTCTTGCGCACGCTGCACACGCGCACGTTTTATTATCCGCTTCGCGATCTCGAGAAGATGCTGGGGGATTTGATATGACGAGGCGGGAAGACGGATTCGTGCTGCTGGTCGTGCTGTGGGTGTTGGCCGTGCTTACGGTCGTGACGGTGGGCTTCGGGCGGCGCTCGCTGATGGACCAGCGCGCCGCGGCCTATGCGCTCGACCAGACGCAGGCCATGCTGATGGCCCGCGGCGCCGTGTACCGGGGGATCCTGCTCCTGCGCAACAAGGCGGTCACGGACATGGCGGAGATGGACCACCCGCCGGTGACGCACCTGGGCCAGGAATGGGCCAAGCCTATGGACCTGTTCTCCGAAGGCATATTCGAGGGCAAGGAAGGCGTCGAAGGCGACACGTGCGCGTTTGTCATTGAGGACGAACAGGCCAAGATGAATCTGAACAGCATTCCCTTCGAGGTGCTGGAGGAGGTGGAAGCGCTGGACCGCTCCGTGCTGCGGCGAATCAAGGCGCGGCGCACCGAGGGCGAACAGGATGGCGAGGGCCCGGCGCCGTTTCACGCACCGGAGGAGTTGCGCTACATGCGCGGCGTTGATTATGAAGAGTGGTACGGCGACCGCAAAGAAACGGGCCTGCGCAACCTGTTTACCACGGTGGGCACCGAACGGGTTAATATCAACACGGCGCGCCGCGAGGTGCTCGAGTGCATCCCGGACTGTGATGATCAGGCGATCAACGCCGTGTTAGGCTATCGCGCCGGACCCGACGGAGAGGTTGGCACGCAAGACGACGTGGGATTCCTGGACTGGAACGATTTTGTCGAGCGTACGGGCATTTCGGGGGAATCCCTGACTGCCCTGAAACGGTACGGCGACTTGTATTCCACGTATTACACGGTTACCGGCATCGCGACGAAACGAAATGGCCAGGTGCGGGCAAGCGTGACGGCTACCGTAGTGGTCATGGAAGGACAGGCCAGCATTCTGGATTGGCGGGAGAGGCCCCTTGGCGCGTAACAGTAATCACATCAGTATTGTCCAGTGCGACGAGCGGTTGATCTCGCGCATGCGCGTGCTGTCGAAGCCGGGCAAGCTCGAGATTCTCGCCTTTGACCAGGAACACGGCGCGTGGTCGGCGCAGGATGGCACGCTCGAGGCTGCGTTGCGCGATTTTTCGGGCCGGTTCCACCTGGCGGATGATGCCGTCGTCACGATCCTGCCGCGTCACGATATCACGACCCGCATTCTGGTGCTGCCCAGCGACAAGCCGGAAGAAATAGCGAGCATGATCCGGTTCAGCGCGGAAGAATACGTTCCCTATACCGCTGAAGAACTCATGCTCAGCCAATGCGTGCTTCGTCTGCTGCCCACGGGCGAAGCGCGCGTGCTGGCCGCGTTTGCGCACAGGGACGTGGTGGAAGGGCACATGCGTCTGCTCGCCGGAGCGGGCATCGTGCCCGAGCATGTGTACTTGAGCACGGCATGCCTCGCCACGGCCGTGGCAGAGGCCAGGCCGGACGCTTCGGGCGATTTCGCGCTGGTAAACCTGGCCTCCGGCGGGCTGGAAGCGCTCACGTTTGACCGGGACGGGCATTTGATGTTTGGCCGCGGCGTCGCGTCCGGTCAGCAATGGCATGCGCCCGATGGCGAAGTGGCGGGTATCTTCGAGGAACTGAGCGTGGAACTGCGGGCGACCTTGTCCGCGTACCGCCGGGAAGCGCCAGATAGCTACGAGGTCGAGCGTGTTTATCTGGCCGCCGATGCGGCGTTCGTCGAGACGCTGGCCCAAGGGTTGGAGACGGAGACGGCGGTTCAATGCCGGCCTGCGGATTTTCTTCCTGCTCTTGTCGGCAGCGGTGCCCAACATCTTGCTGCTCCTGCATTGTCGGCGCTGGGCGCCGCGCTGCTCGCGCAGGGCCGGGGCGAGGTGCTTATCGACCTCGTTCCGGAATCCGTGAAGGAAGACCAGCGCATTCGCGTGGTGAAGCGTCAGGCGCTTAAGGCGGGTTTCCTTGCCACGCTGGTTCTCGTGGCGGTTGGGCTGTGGTTCTATCAGCAGGTGCGTCAGCGGGAGGCGTACCGCGTCGAGCTCGAGACGCGCCTGCAAGGTCTCGCGGCGCGCGCGGGCGGCGTCGTGGAGAAGCGCGAGCAACTGCGGATCATCCGTCGCGAAGTGCGGCCTTCCGGTTCCGTGCTCCAATACCTGGCGAACGTTTGCCGCGCCGCGCCGGACGGAGGACTGAACCTTACCGAGTTCCGTTTTGACCACGAGGATGGGATCGAGGTCAAGGGGCGAGCGGAGTCGCTGGACCTGATCAACGGGTTTGGCCAGTCGTTGCGCGAACTCGGGAAGACGACGGGATTGGAGCAGTTTCTCGGTGCGACGCGCATGTACGAAAACGACAATATCCCGGAACAGGACAAGCGGATTTGGGAGTACCATTACACCATTCCGTTCGAGGAGAAAGAGGCTGAGAATGCAGATGCTTCGCTCGGCAAGTGATCTCTGGCGCAAGCTTTCGCCGCGGGAACAAAGGTTGGCTGGTCTCGTGTTCGCGCTGGCCGTTGCGCTTCTTGCCGCGGTTGGACTGCGCCGCGGCTGGGATCGCATCGAGGAATTGGACAGCTCGATTATGCTGCTTGAGGACGCGATAGTGGAGAATACCCACCAGGTCGCGCGCCGCGAGGCCGTCGAGGCGGAATATCGCGAGGTTTCCGCGCAGCATTCGAGTGCATGGTCGGCCGCGGAGATCCTGGACCGCCTGCGCAACGAAATTTACCGGCTCGCGCACAACGTGCCATCGCCGTTGAATGCGGAAGGCGTTGCTGACCGCGTCGAAAACGATTCCGGACTCCTGGTCAATCTGCCGGAATTGGGGGAGGGCACGCTGGAAGAGAGCGAGGAAGGCTTTCGCGAATACCACATTGGCGTTAAGGTGTCCAACGTGCCTTTGCACGCATTGATCAGCTACCTCGAGCGCCTCCAGGCCAGCCCACAGTCCCTGCGCATCGATGGCCTCAACATGAAGCGCAACTTCCTGGACGACCGGGTTACGGCGGATATCGATATCACGCGGATTATTGTGGACCGGACCGAACCGCCCTGGACCTATGCCGCGCAGCAGCCGGAAGGCTGGGTCAGCAAGGGCTGCCGCATCGCCGCGGCCTCCCTGCCCGCCTTGGGCGGCAAGCCAGCCGTGCAGGTGTCGTCGGGAGGGCCGCGGGGCGCGTGCTATTTCCCTGTGGAACTGCAGGGCGGCGCCTACGAACTGCAGTTCGAGGCGTCTGCGAAAGGCGCCGTCATCTTACGCATTTACGACGAGGACGCGGGCAAGAACCTCGAAGGCGAACTTACATTGAACGGAGACGGCGTCCCCTATATCTACCGGATTCAATTCGCCCTGCCCGACCAGGGCGGACTGACGAAAATGCGAGTGCCGCACCTGACGCTTGAGGAAGCGGACAGTGAAGTGCTCGTCAGCAGTGTGGCATACCGCAGGATGACATGAGCTATGGAACGGCTTAGCATGTATATTGGCATTGGCGTGTTGGTTGTGGCCGGCGCGCTCTTGGCGCTGGGGCTGGTTCATGATGTCAAGCAGGAAGACCGCGCCCTTCTCGAACAGCGGCTCGCGGCGGTGCCCAAGCACGCTGCTGCGGAGGAGACGATGGACTGGCCTTGGGCGGAATGGGAGCAGAATATCACCGCGAATGCCAAACTATGGAGCGGTCTGGTGCCGCCCCCGCCCCCGCCTGCGCCGCCGCCGCCGCCGCCGCCCCAGCGGCCCGATATGGCCGCGATGCTCAAAGATGTGTATCCTACGCGGCGTGGCGTAGGCAATAAGGTGCGCATCGTTACCCCTCAGAACCCGCGAGGGGATTACTACAGCGTCGGCGATGCGATAAACGGTTGCACCATCGAGCGCGTGGAAAAGACGGAGGTCGTGTTTACGCTGGTCTGGCCCGCCAAGAATGAGGTACTCACGTACTCTCTGCCGCGACAGTAAGGGCGCCGCGCCTGTCAGCCGTGGGTTGACCGCTCGCGTTGAGCAATGAGACAGACGGGCAAGCGGGGCCGGAAGGAGACGTGTGCGCCATGAACTGCGCTGTGGGAAAGGACTGTTTCGAACCCGCGTGCTTGTGTGGCGCGGGTCGTGTGCGCTATATAATGTGGTGTAGCAAGCCAAGACCACACGAAGTGGGGTGACTATGAGCAGAAAATCTCCGGACGCCGCCGGCGCGAGCAGCCAATCAGCATGCAAGTCTGTGCATAAGGCGCGATGGCTCGCGGCCGTCATTCTGCTTTTCCTCGCTCCGGCGACCGCCCAGTTCTTTCCGGAAGACGCCTACGGGCAACAGACGCCCGACACGCCGCGTCCTCGACCGTCGTTGCCCTCGTCTACGCGGCCAATCCGCTTGCAGCCGGGCGGCTATGACCAGAGCGGCCAATATGGGGATTCCCAGCCAAATGAGCCGGGGCGATCGAGAACGGGCCGCTTCGGAGACCGGAGAAGCGACAGGGACAGGGATACGGAGCAGCAGCAAGGAACGGGTTCCCAGCAGGGACAGCAGCCCTCCGAACAACCGCAGCAGGAGCAGCCCCAGGAGCAGAAGCCTCCCGGTCCGCGGGAGGCTGGTGGCCGCGAGGGGGGCGGTGGGCCAACGGTGATTGGGCCTGGCGCGGCCGGGCGCGGCGGCGCAGCGGAGGGAGCAGGCGCGCCGGGTCTTCCCGGAGCCCCGGGGGCGGGCGCCGGGGCGGGGCCGGGCGGCTTGGGCGCTGCGGGCGGGCTGCCACGCGGACCGGCGGCGGGGGTGAACGTCATCAGCACGACCAGTTTTGAACCAGCGTTTGAACATGAGGTGGAGTACCCGGATGTCCCCGACGCAGGAGCCGAGAACTTGATTACGGAAGAAGGCCCCATGACGGTCCTTGAGTTCCTCTCGCTCATCCACCTCTCTACGGAATGGAACATCATTTCCACGGAGAAGGCCAATGCGGTTCAATTAAGCTTCTATCTGGTTGATACCACGCCGAAACAGGCGCTGAAAGTCCTGGAAAAACACGACATCTACTACGAATGGGACGAGCAGAACAAGTACCTCTATGTGATGACGAAAGAGGAGTATCTCACCGAGAAATACGCGAAGGTCTCCCCAACGCCTACGGAATTTAAGGTCGTTCACGCGGATGTCACCTATGCGGAATCCATGCTTTCTTCGCTCTTGTCTCAAGCCGGGCGCATAGTCACCGACCAGCGGACGAACCTCGTTTATGTCTGGGATACGGAAGACAACCTGGAGCAGATGAAGAAAGCGTTTGAGGAATTGGATGTTCCTCTCGAAAAACGGGAGTTTCTGGCGCGCTATGCTGACCTTGCCGACGTGGAGGCGGTGGTCACATCGCTCTTGTCCGCGAATGGCAGCTTTGTCTCCGACCCGCGGACGGCGCAGTTCTTCGTGTGGGACAGCCCCGCCGTGCTCGACCGCGTCGCGGAAGCGGTAGCGCGGCTGGATGTCCCGATCGAGCCGGTTACCTACGAGGTCAAGCATGTAAGCGCCGAAGACCTCGTTGACAGTCTGGAAGTTCTGCTTTCCGAACGGGGGCTGATCCAGGTGGACCCGCGGTATAACACGATCGTCGTCACGGATTTGCAGGAGCGGCAAGCGCGCATTGCCTCCTTGATCGAGACGCTGGACCGCGAACTCGAGACGCGCACTTGGGTGATTCAGTACGCGGATATCGAGTTCATTGCGGACCAAATCGAGACGTATATACCCAGCGAAATGGGCGAAATCATGGTGAACGACATGGTGCACCAGGTCACCGTCACCGGTCTGCCGGAGCGTCTCGACAAGATCGACGCATTGATAAAGGTCTGGGACATCAAGCGGCAGCAGGTCATGATCGAAGCGTTCCTGGTGGACGTGGGCGAGTCCGTGGCCCGCGAATTCAACATCCGCTGGTCGTATTTTGACAACGCGAACGCCGGACCCGTGGCGATCAACAGCCCGACGGGCGGGTTCCCGGGGGTCAATGCCGACGTGATCACTTACGGGCAGTTGCCCTATGCCGTGCCCCTGTATGGCAACCTGCAACTGGACGCGGAGGGCAACATCACGCGGCCGCTGCTGACCGATATCGCCGGAAACACGATCATCGACCACTATCGCGGCAACCAGATTGGCGCCGCGCTGAACTATCTGGACCGCACGACCGACCTGTCCATCCTGGCTGCGCCGCGGGTGACTGTCCAGGATGGCGAGGAAGCCATATTCGAGAACGCGGAGCGCGTGCCCTATGCCTCCGCTACATCTTCATACGGCGGCTACTACGGTGGGTATGGCGGCGCGTACAGCCGGGTCGAGTTCATCGATGTTGGCATTATCTTGCGCGTAAAGCCGCAAATAACCGAACTGGACGACATTCTGCTGGACATAGCGGCGGAAGACAGTTCGGCTGAGCTTGTCGAGATCGAGTCGTATTCGACCGGCACGGAGGACACGGTCTCGTCACGGAAAGCGCCGCAAGTGAAGGCGCGCAATGTGGAAACCCAGTTGCGCATTCACAGCGGGGACACGGTGGTCCTGGGCGGGCTGCGCCAGAGCAGCGCCGGCGAGAACATCAACCGCGTGCCTATTCTGGGCGACATCCCCGTCGTGGGGCGGTTGTTCAAGTATCCGTCGAAATCTTCCGACACGAACACGCTCATGATTTTCCTCACGCCGACGATCGTCGACGAACACACATTCCCCGAGGCGAGCATGCTGACGGACGCGGAAGAGGACATTGCCGCGCGGCACCGGCATAACCGGAAGGATTTCTACGAGCGGATACGCGACCGGATTACCCATGGCGAACATGAGGTCAGCGTGTCTATCGGGCAGACCGGCTGCGTCCACTCAGAAGGCCAGCCCGTGACAATGGATGAGCTGCGAAAAGCGCTCGAGAGCGTGACAGACCGGGAGGATATCACGCTCGTCTTGCGCCGTCACCCGCGAGCGCCTTCCAAGGTCGTGGCGGAAGTCGTGGAAATCGCCATGGAGTTGGACATTAAAGTGGACTTTGACGATGCAATGATGCCGCTCGTGCCTACGAATCACAGCGCGGAAGCCGCGCGGGCGGCCGCGGAATCCGCGTCCGCGGAGACGGTGGTTGCGGCGCCTGCGGCCGCCGCGGAAACGCCAGAAGCGGAGGTGGCATCCACCGGGGCACTGGCCGCGGAGGCAACGGACGGGTCCTGATGGGCGAGCGAGGGCGCAAGTGAGAAGGCCCTGCTGATCGAGACAAGACGGAAACTGCTCCCGTGCATGACTTGCATGCGCGGGAGCAGCGTTTTGCGGGTTCGGTGCGGTCAGGATTTAGCGTCTGTGGCGGGGGTGTACGTGTATTTGCGGCGCGGCGCCTTCTGGAACTTGCCGGCCTTCAAGTACCGTGCACACACCTTGACGCGACGGACACGCCCATTCTCGTCGACGATACGTACCGTCTGCAGGTTTGGTTTCCACCGCCGCTTGGTGATGCCCGTTACGTTCTGTCCGATGCCGCCCTCGCGCTTGGCCTTACCGCGCCGTACGACGCGGTGGCCAACCGACGGCTTCTTGCCGCTGTATTCACATACTCTGGCCATGTTGTCACCTCCGGGAGACTGCGTGATTCCGGTTATTCCGCCGGTTATGGAACCCCTTGCCGCGCCTTGGGATCACCAAGCGCCGGGTGGTATACTCGGCGGCTAGAGAGAAGGAATCTTAGCATACCGTCACATGCAGTTCAAGGGCGGACGGCGTGCTTGATTTCGGCCTTTCCAGGTATTCTCATGAGTCCGGAATGTGGCATGCCGATGAAACGCATTTTATTCCTATTCACGTTAGTTGCAGCCGCAGCGGGGTGTCAGCGTCTGGGCCGGGAACTGGCCCCGGCGCCATTGCCGCCCGGTGCGCCGAGCCTCGCGGCTATCCTGGACGGCCTCGCCGCGAATGATGCGGCCATACAATCGTTCCGGGGTCCCTGCTCGGTAACACTCGAGTCGCCCGACCTCGCGGGGAAGCAGGTGCTGCATAAGAGCAGCGTCTATTTCCGGCGGCCCGAGTCGCTGCACGTCGTGGGCCGGAAATATGGCAGCACGGTGATGCGCCTGACTTCGGTAGGCCGGGAATTTCTTATCGAATTCCCCTCGGAAAAGAAATATTACTACCGGTTGGAGGGGGAACGGCTGGAAACCGTCGAATTCAGCGTTTCGCCCTCGGATATCGCGCGCGAAATGTTCTTTCCGGAGCCGTGGGATACTCTGGACCTCGAACGGGTGCGCCTTGTGGCCTATGAAGAACGGGACCAGACGGCGCGGCTTGAGTTGCTCGAAGCGGACGGCAAACACGTGCGGCGGGTGGTGACCGTGCAGGGTCCGCCGTGGGTCATTGTCCGCAGCGAGCACGTGGACCGGCGCGGCAGGACGCTCTCGGTGACAACGCTGCGAGATTACCGGCAATTTGACGGCGTGAACCTTCCCGCGACGGTCGAAGCGGTTTTCCCGCTGGAAAAGACGTCCATGACGCTGGCGTTCCGGGAACTGAAACCGAATACGGATATTGAAGACCAGTATTTCGATATCAATGCCCGCGCGCGCGAACTCGGTATCGTGCTGGACAGAACCTCGGCCGCGCCACAGCAAGGAACGTACTGAAAGCGCGCGCTGCGCCGACGCCTGGACGCTGCAGTACCCGCTGGAGAGACCACGATGACGGTTCCCGCCAAGATCGCGCTGACCGGCTATGGGCCCGGCGAACTGGCCCACACCCTGGAAATGAAGCCTTTTCAGGGACGACAGGTGTTCCAGTGGCTGCACAAGCGCCGCATTTTCGATTTCGAGCGTATGACCGACCTCTCGAAGGCCCTGCGCGCTCGTTTGGCCGCAACATGCGTTGCAGCGCAACTCACGCCCGTGGAGATGCTGGAATCGCCGCGGTCGGGAACGCGCAAGGCTTTGTTCCGCCTTGCGGACGGCGAGACGGTCGAAACGGTGCTCATTCGCGACGGCGACCGGACCACTGTCTGCGTGTCATCGCAGGTGGGCTGTGCGCTGAAATGCTCCTTCTGCGCTACGGGCCTCGCGGGGTTCGTACGCAATCTTTCCGCGGCCGAGATTGTGGAACAGGCGCTCCATCTTCTGGCTGAGGAAGACCTGGAAGGGCGCTCGCCGAATATCGTGTTCATGGGGATGGGCGAACCTTTCCGCAATTACGACGCCGTCCTGCGCGCCATTCGCCTGCTGATGGACAAAGACGGATTGGGTATTGGCGCGCGCAAGATCACGGTCTCTACCGCAGGCGAGGCAAAGGAGATCGAGCGCTTCGCGCAGGAAGCATTGCAGGTCCGTTTGAGCATATCGCTCCACGCCGCCAATGACGCCCTGCGCGACACGCTCGTGCCGTTGAACCGGCGCTATCCCCTGGCGCGGCTGCGCGAGGCCGCGGCAGCGTATAACCGGGAAACGGGGAGGCAAGTCACGTTCGAGTGGACGCTGTTTGAAGGCGTCAACGATACCCCTGCCCACGCGCGGGAACTGCTCCATTTTGCCGATGGTTTGAAGGCCTTCGTGAATCTGATTCCGTGGAATCCTGTTGCCGGCCCGCACTATCGCCCCACTTCCAAGCCCAGGGCGGAAGCCTTCCGCGATCTCCTGACGGCGGCTGGTCTCAAGGCGACCTTGCGCACCGAGAAGGGACAGGATATCGACGCGGCGTGCGGGCAACTGCGTCGTACGCACGCCGCCGCGGGCGCACAGGCCGCGCAAGCTTCCGGCCCGGGTTTGTGACCGGCGTGGGGGCGCCGGCGGGGATTTCCAGCTCACGCTGTCCCGGGAGCCTTGCTTTCATCAGACGGTTCCGGAGGGACAAAGACCGGCGCGCCGCACAGCTCGCGTTCGAGCGTCTCGTGCAGGTCATTGAGACGCGCCTCGATCTCCCTCCGGGCCAGCTCGACCGTCGCCGCGGCGTCGTCCGGCGGCGGCGCGATCGGCGGGCCGCAAGCGCCCAGCACGCGCGCGAACGGCTTTGGCACGGGAAAGCGGTCCCAGGAACGGAGCCGCCAGCACCGGTCTACCGCGAAGGCAAGGGGAACCACGGGGGTCTGTGTACGCGCCGCCAGAATCGCAATGCCCGGTTTCGCCCGCCGGCGCGGGCCGCGCGGGCCGTCGAGCGTAAAGCCCACGGAAACGTGTTCCAGCGCCTTGGCGAGGTTGAATAACGCGTCGGAACCGCCTCGCGAGGACGAACCGCGCACTGCCTCAATGCCAAAGCAGTTGATGATGCGCGTCGCGAGTTCGCCGTCGAAACTGTAGCTGGTCATACTGTGATAGTTGCTGTTCCGGAACGCAAACACGCCCAGCCCCAGCGTTTCGTGCCAGATGGGCAGGATGACCTTGCCGTGTGCTTCGGTTTCTTCGAGATAGCTCCGCCCGCGAAACTCGAACCGGCACGTGCGGGCGAGCGCGCGATAGAAGCCGGCGATCAGGGGCGGGAGCGCGGCAAGGACGATGCGTTGCCGGAGCGTGAAGACGCAAGGGCTCTCATATTGGATGCCGGGGAATTTCAATGGTGCTCGAGGCCGCGAACGAGTTGATAAATCACGCGGGTGCGCGGCGCCGGCAGCGAGGCCAGTTGCGCCCGGCGCAGGATTTCGCCGCTGATTGCGTCGATCTCGGTGGGTTTCCCGGCCCGGACGTCCTGGAGCATAGAAGAGATGTTCGAGGCTGTTGCGCGGCAGACGTCTTCGGCGGCCTCGATAAGACTCTGGCCGAACCGGTAGCCTTCCGTCGAGGCCACCTTGGCTGCTTCCACGACGAGGTCGCGCATCAGTTGCCGCGCTTCCCTGATGTCGAGGATCGTGCCGTTGGGCACGTTCAGAATTGCGGTAATAGGGTTGATCGCCGCGTTGATCGCCACCTTCTCCCACACCAGCTGGCCGGGCGCTTCCGTGGCTTCCACATCGAAACCGGCCTTGCGCAGCGCGGCCACCGGCGGTTCGGGATCGCTCGAAGTCCATGCGCCAAGCCGTGTCGTGCCGACGCCCGCGTGCCGGACCCGGCCCTCGCCCAGCAGCGTGGACCCCTCCGACGTGACGCCCACCAACACCCGGGCGCTGCCCACCATCGAGCACAGCGTCTCCACGTTGCCCAAGCCGTTCTGCAACGTCAGAATGGGCACGTCGGGCGGGAACCGCAGGCGTCCGGTTGCGTACGCCTTGGTCATGACGATGACGAGGTTGACGCCGGGGGGCACGGAGGTCATTACCTCCGGCTTGGTGGTCCAGACGCCCCCCTCCTCTTCGATCCAGACGCCGTTTTCATTCAGGCGCGCCGCGCGGTCGTTCTGGTAATCCACAAGAAAGGTTCTTATGCCCGCCCGCGTCAGGCGCGCCGCGAACAGGCAACCCATTGCCCCAGGACCAATAATGGCAACCTTCATCTTGCGCGTTCCTGTGCCATTACGGCAGTTGTTTCACGAAGCAATCCTTGAACTCCTTCTGCAAGCGGAGCTTGTCGCGCGCCGCAATCGCCGCGGCGCGGTCGGCAAACCCGACGACGACCACCGCGTAACTCCGGCCGCTATTGTATTCGAGGACCACCGATTCCCACCCCAATTCCTTCAACTTGCGTTGACAGGCGTCCGCGCCTTCTCTGCGCCGGTCTCCCACGAGCGAGACCACCTGCACGCCGAAGCTGCCCGGGGCGGGTTTCGGCGGTGTCTGAGCGGAAGCCGCCGACGCGTTTTCGGCGACGGGCGGTGGTGGGGGCGGCGGTGTCTCACTCGGGGGGGGCGCCGGGGCCGAAGGGGCCGCCGTTTGCTCCGGCGGCGGCTCGACGGGGGTCAAGAGGGGCGGTGTTCCCGCGGGAGGCTCGGGCGGCGCGCTTGTGGCTGCCGCAACGGGCTCGGCGGAGGCGCGGGGAGACTGTTCTTCCAGGGGTCTGGCGGTTTCAGGCGCCGCCTCCGGCGCAATCGGCGCAGCGTCCTCGGCAACCGCCGGCAACGGCGGCAAATCCACGGAAGGTATATCCGGGGGACGGGTATCCGAATCCTGGACGGGTTCCGGGGGCAGCATAACGGGTTCCGGCACGCGCGGCGAAGTCTGTGTGCCTTGCGCACCCGCCACGACAGTCCCCTCCGCGGACGGCGTTGCATCACCGATGGACCGGTCGTATTTGCCCACCAGCACGCCCAGCAGGAAGAAGACCAGCAGCACAAACAAAGACACGCACACATAGATGACGAGCTGGCCGGGCGTGAAGTGTGCCGTCAGCTTGTCGTCGTCAGACTCATAACGCGGACTATTCCGTTGGGGTATCATGACCATTGTCGTTGCCGGTTTCCGGGTGTTCGAGTTGTTCCAGACGTTCCATGAGGCGGCGGCGGCCGGCCTCCATTTCGGGATAGCTGAACCGGGGGTCGCGCACCTCGATCAGGCGGTTGCCTATGCGGTCCGCAAAAAGATACAAACGCGCTTCCCCCTCGTCTTCGTCGGCTTCCTTCACCAGCCGGAAGACCTTCTGGCGCCGCAACAACTGCGCCGCCAAGAACGCTTTGGCCTGGTCTATGCGGTCTTCCTGCTCGGCGGCCTCATAGAACAGACGCCGCAAGGGAGAGAATACCTCCGGCGGTTCCTGCTCCGCAACCTTCGGGTCGTAAAAATGCAGCGACCACTGCGAATAGGCCCCGGCCGCTTTCTCTTCCGTCCAACAGGCCGCGCAATAGTCCTCGCGATTCAGGCTCCCATCCGTAACACGCACGAGCGAGCGCAATTCCTCGTCGTGAATGAACACGCGCTGACATCCAAAACAAGCTCGGCTGGTCTTGCTAATCTTGACTTCCATCGGATTCCCGTAATGTCCTGGAATGAATATCGCAAGCGGCGCCTCGGTTCACCGGCCCGCGCCGACAATCGCGCCTCCAATCTTAAAGAGATCTATCAGGATTTGTCTAGGGGTATCGAGGACGCGGAAGGCTTCCGTTCCGAGTTCCGCCGCGCCGCTGACCACGGTGACCCCGACGGAGGGCAGCCCCACGACCTGGCTGCTGGGATTGAACGTGGGGCCCGTGATGCGGAACGTGAGCGCAAGGTCGTTTTGCGAGAGTTGGTGCCCTTCGACATTGAAGTAGTCGCTGAATACCGGCATGCGGCTTGCCACTTCAGGCGCGATCACGACGTTGATCAAATATTCCATGTCCGCACCCAGCACGAGGCCTCCTTCGCCCGTGATTGTGATGCCCTCGGAGTCCAGCCGCATGTTATTCGTCGAGACGTGGTCGCCCTTGAGTTGGAGATCGAAATCGAGTTCCGAAAAATGCAGCGAGGGCGGGAGGGAGGTCATGTTGCCCTGGAGGAATTCCTGGAACTGCGCGAACAGAAAGTCCGCGCTGAACCGGCCCTCGCGGAAATGAAATTCGCCGTTCCCGGCGAGCGTGCCCGGGTCGTCGCGGTCCATCTCGTAAGTGATGCCGCCGGTGACCCGCCCGTCCAGGATGCGGGGCAAATGCACGTGGTCAATGAGCACGGAAGCCGGGATATCGCGCCACTGGGCGGTGAGGCGGCCAATATTCTCCGCCTTCTCGAACGTGTAGGCGCCCTCGACGGCGCCTTCGCCCACCTGCGCGCTGAAGGAAGTGAGTTGCACGCGGTCGTCATCAAAGGCGCCCGCGGCCTTGAACTGTCTGCCGTCCCACGGCGGCGCGACGAGGTGGTCCACGGCCGCATTGAAGGTCCAGGACCGCGGTTTGTCCGGGTACTTGGCGAGCAAGACGGGGTCGGTGCGAAGCGGGAGCATCCAGGTTTCCCCGAATGGCGGTATATGGCCTTCTCCGACCGTTATGTGCAACTGCGAGGTGCGGTTATCCGGCCGCGAATTGTCCAGGGTCACGTGGACGAACGCGTCCCCGGCCTGGATCGTTTTCTCGCTGCCGTCGGGCAGCAGCGCGATCCGGTCGAACTGCCCGCCGACCTCGATGATGGCGCCGTCGGGAATGTCGTTCACGCGGTTCCACGTAAAGAAACCTGCCGTGCCCAGGCCGCCGCTGAAGGTGTACGGGACGCGAATGCAGGGTCCGACTTCCGTGACGTCGATGTGATCTGATTTGGCCCGCACTTCCATGAGGCGGTACCGGCCGTTCCGGTAGCCCATTTCAATCGTCGCGTTACCGGTCGAGGTGCCCAGCGCGAAACTGCCGGAGATGCGCGCCCGCTTGCGCGGCACGACATCGACATTCACGCCTTGCAGGGTCGCGCCGACGCCCGGTCTCTTGTAGAACCACCAGTCATGCTCGATAGCCGCCTGGGTGGCATCGACGGCGAGGTCGAGCACGTAGTGGTCGGGTTCAAAAGAACCCGTGCAGCGGGCCGTGGCGGACCCGGCAATCTCCGTCTCCTTGATGCCCTTGCCGAGCGGCGTGTTCTCGATGTCTGACAGCGTGCCCTGCGCCTCGAAACTGCCGCGCTTCTCCGCAATCACGTAGCGGACTCGCCCAAAAAAGGGGTTCCCGGTCAATTCCAGGTTGATAGGGTCAACCGTCAGGATGCCGTCGCCGATCTGGAGCTGACCGGCGATGTGCTGGGCGCGGACCCCGGCTTTCTCGTGGAACACCTCGCCGTTGATGATACTGGCGCTGCCTCCCGCCAGCCCGGCCTGCGAAGACCACGCCAGCGTTGCGCCGCCGAGCGACAACGTGGCGGTCGGAAGCGTCTCGCGGTCCGGCTGGAAGGTAAACGTGCCCGCGCCCAGTTGGACCTCGGCGGTGATGGCGGCGTCGGGGAGCGTGCCTGCGACGTGGACGCGAACCGCGCCGGGCTGTTCGATGTCGAAGGCCAGTTCGCCCACGTTCTCCAAGCGAAACGGCAGCGTATCCGCCAGCGCTTCGGTCAGGGGCACGTCATCCACGGCCAGAGAGATATCGACCTCCGGCCGTGCTTGGGCAAAGGAGACGCGCCCGTCCACGCGTCCCGTGAGGTCCCATGCATTCAGCAGGGCCGATTCGAGCGTCAGTTCTTTGCGTTGTGTGTCGTAGTTCGCCATCAGCGCCATCGAGCCCGACATGGCGGGCAGGAACGCGGGCTGCTTATGGAGCGCCACCTGGTCAAAGAGCACCTGAACGTGCAGCATCATCACCCGGTTGGGGTAGCCGTCCGCGCGCAAATTGGCGCTGGCGGTGCCGGAACGTAGGAGGTCCGGGACGGACGGCGACAACGCCCGCGCGGCTGCCTGCGTAATCGCGCCGCATTCGGCGCGCACACTGAAGTCTTCCGGGCTGGCATAGCGGGCGTCAATGCGGAACGCGGGCGCGGGCCCCGCAAGCGGGGAGCGGAGCGCGCCCCGGACCTTCGCGGCTATGTCCGTCGCGTTGCTCAATCGCGAGATATCAAAGGAAACATCGTCAAGGACGATGTCGGACACGTTCCCGAGCCCGTGCAGTTCAAGGCGGCAGCGCTCACCGACAACCCGGAACGCGGCGCCGGCCGCGGCGGAGAGGTCGCGTCTTGCCGGGGCGGCTTGCCCGTCGGCGGGGGGCGAGGATGGGCTCAAGGTCAGATGCGCCCCGTCAACTTCGATGCGCTGCATGCTGACCGTGCCGGACAGCAGGTCGGTAAGGTTGATGACCACGCGGCACGAAGGTATGCGCAGGCGCGCATCCCACCCGCCCGGCGCGGCCGCCCAGGTTTCCACATCCTCGAAGAGGAGCGCGCTCAGACCGTCGACGGATACGGAACGGGCATTGAAACGCGCGCCGAACCGGGATGCGATACGCTCTTCCAGCACCGCCCGCACGCCGTCCAACTGGTGTTTGGCCGCGAGAATCCCGGCGGTCAGCGCCCCGGCCAGGAGCAACAAGGCCAACAGCGCAATGCGCTTCCACGGCGCGTGCAACACCGCCCCCCGCCCGCGCGAGGAACCTTCCGCGCGCGTGACGGGCGAGGCGGGCCCGTTCGGCTCTGGGCTATTCGGAGTCAGTGTTTCCCTCGTCGGCGCCCGCGCCGGTGTCCGCGCTTCCCCCGCTCCAGTGGGCGCACCGCGCCTTCATCACTTGCGCGCGCAGTTCGCCCGTGATGTCCGGGTGCTCTTTCAGGTAGGCGCGCGTGTTTTCGCGGCCCTGGCCCAGGTTCTCATCCTTGTAGGAGAACCACGTGCCGCTCTTCCTCAAGAACTTTTCGGCGACGGCGAGGTCGAGCACGTCGCCCTCCAGGGAGATGCCCTCATTGAAGAGAATGTCGAACTCCGCCTCGCGGAAGGGGGCGCTGAGCTTGTTCTTGACCACCTTCACCTTTACGCGATTGCCCACGTTCTCTTCTTTTTCCTTGATCGAGCCGATACGGCGGATGTCGAGGCGCATGCTCGCGTAGAACTTCAGCGCGCGTCCGCCCGTGGTGGTTTCCGGGCTGCCGAACATGACGCCGATCTTCTCGCGAATCTGGTTGATGAAAATCACGAGCGTCTTGGAACGGCTGATCACCGAAGTCAGCTTGCGCAAGGCTTGCGACATCAGCCGCGCCTGCAACCCCACGTGCTGATCGCCCATCTCGCCCTCGACCTCCGCCTTGGGCACCAGCGCCGCCACCGAGTCGATGACAATCACGTCCACCGCATTGCTGCGCACGAGGCTCTCGCATATTTCCAGCGCCTGTTCCGCCGTGTCCGGCTGCGAAACGAGCAGGTCGTCGATACGCACGCCGATCTTCGCGGCAAACGCCGGGTCCAGCGCGTGTTCCGCGTCGATGTAGCACGCGATGCCCCCTTCCCGCTGCGCATTGGCGACCACATGCAACGCCAGCGTCGTCTTGCCCGACGCCTCCGGGCCAAACACTTCGACTACGCGCCCGCGAGGCAGGCCGCCCACGCCGGTGGCGATATCGAGCGAAAGGCTCCCCGTAGGTATGGACCGAACCCCCTGCGCGAAGCTGTCGTCCCCCAGGCGCACCAGCGTGCCCCGGCCAAACTGCTTCTCCAACTGCGCAACGGCGATATCCAGCGCTTTCGCCTTCGCCTTGGCCTCATCCGGCGTTACCGACATGGTCTTTTCTCCTCCCCGTTTCCGCCCCTCCCGCCGGTCATTGCCGCGCGGGGGCGCACCCGGTCAGGGTGTTGTTTCTCGTCTCACGGCCACGCAAAAACTACTGAACAAAAATTCACCATATCGATATCTTGCCACATGCGCCGCCCCGTGTCAACTCCGCCAAGATGGACCGGCGCATCCGTGTTTGCAGCGGCCCCCGACCGTTGAGGCGTAGCCGAAAGGGCCGGGGCGATGCGGTGTGCGCCGCTGGCCACGTCCGCAAAGCAGGCGGGCTTGGCCGAGGCAAGAGGAAGGGCGAGGGCATGCAGGACGAATGGAAGTACGCACATTGCGACTGGCCGCCACACAGCGGGAATCAAGCGCCAGTATTGACGGTCGTGTTCTCCTGGATTCATATTCTAAGTGCAACGGTGAGGGAGGAGCCTTTTCCGTCGGAGCCGTCCGTCGCTCACAAGTGAGCGGCGACGGACGAGCGCCGGAGTTGTCCATGCGGTATAGTAGCGGCCCGTGCGCATGCGGGAAATCCCGGAGAACACAAGGATGACAAGCAGTATTTTGATTCTTTTGGTGGCGAGCGCGCCGCTTTTCGAGAGCAATGAAGCGGAAGTGGACGCCTTTCTTCTCGGGTTGCGGGGGCTGAGCTTTGAGGCGCGTCTTGTGGAGACGGCGCGGGCGTTTGTGGGCGCGCCGTACAAGGACGGTCCCTTGGGGGAGGGGCCGGAGGGCAAATACGACAAGGACCCGCTGATCGACCTCACGTGCGCGGACTGCGTGACGTTTGTCGAGCAGACGATTGCGCTGGCGGCGTCGGAGACGTATCAGGAGGCGTTCACGTTGTTGCAGCACATCCGCTACAAGGACGGGCGCATCGATTTTGAGACGCGCAACCATTTCATGGCGGTTGACTGGGTCGCGAACAACGCCTGGTGCCACGACGTGACCGATACCTTGGGCGTGTCCTTGGCGCAGGTGACGCGCACGATCAGCAAGCGCGGCTTTTTCGAACGGGTGCATGCGCCCGAGTTGGGCCGCGACACGCCGGACGCGGACATGACCCTCGCGTACGTCCCCCTGGACCAGGTGGAACGGGCGGCGGCGCGCGTGCCCAGCCCGTGCCTGTTCCTGCTTATCGGCAAGGCCGATTGGCTGTTTGCGGTCCATTGCGGGTTGTTCGTGCGCGACGGGGAGGGGAAGGCGCATTTCTACCACGCGAGTTCGAAGGCGGGCGCGGTCATTGACGACGACCTGGTTTCTTATCTGCGTGATTCGACGCGGCACCTGGGTTTTGCCGCGTACCGGGTCGATGCGCCGGGCGCACCGAACTGAGTGTGACGTCTTCTCTTTCCCGATATCAGGCTCAGGCGGATGGGCATACGCGCCCGTGGGGCTGTGCGCCCGGTGCTTGCGTTTCCATGACCCCGGCGTGGGACCTGGCCCGGCAGTTGACCGAATTTCCACGAAAAACGGCGGAATCTTGAACGCGGGGCCAAATGAAGAGTAAAACGGGCGTGTCTGTGGAATAGCCCCGTTACTTGGGGACGCGTTTGAGATCGGATTCAGCGGTGCGCTTGCCCCGCGCAACGGGCAAGCCGGCGGAAAGTCGGCTGACTGCGAAAGGATTGCTGGTGAATGCGCGTGTGCTTGCAGCGGTGGTACTTGCAGGTTCTTTCATGCTTTGGGGACGCCCGTGCCCGGGCCAGCAGGCAGAGATAGAGGGTATTGAGCGGCTGTTGCGCGAATTCCGGCAGTGCTGGGTGCAGAAAGACCTCAACAGCATCACGACGTTAGTCTCCGATGAGTACGCGGATTCCGGGGGCGCTACGAAGGCCGGCGTTCGGCAGGGCCTCGAACTGTTCCTCGCCGTGGGCTTCGGGCTGTCGGTCGATCGCGCGGAAATTGACGTCGGGGTAACCCCGGCGGTCATTCGCGGCGTCGAGATGCTCGAGTTGTCCGGCACGCCGGGGTGGGCACTGACGTTCGGTGTGCGCGAAGAAAAGGGCGTCTGGCGGGTTGTCAGCCTGGAGATGGAAAATATCCTTCCGCCTGCGGCGCCCGAGCAGGCCATGACTCTGGAGGAGGCATTCCGGCTTCTCACGGTCTACGATTTTGGCAAGGACAACCGGTGCACCGGCGTCATCGCTGAGGCCGTGCGCCAGGCACCGGGCGATGAACCGCTCCGGCAGATGTTGCAGGCGCACTTGCTTGACGTGCTGTCTGCGGATACGCCCCGCGGCGCGAAGGATTTTGCCTGCCGGCAACTGGCCCTTATCGCGGATGAATCTTGCGTGGCCCCGCTCGCGCGCTTCGTCACGGAAGAACCGCTGTCGACCGTGGCGCTGATGGCTCTCGAAGGAATGCCCTACGCGTCCGTGGACGCAGCCTTGCTCGACGCGCTGCGGCACTGCGCGGGGCAAATGCGCCTGAGCATCATCGATGCGCTGGGCGGCCGGGCAAGCGCGGCGGCCGTTCCCGCGCTTTCGTTGCTTATCGGGGAAGGCGACGCGCAAACGGCCGCGGCGTGCATCATCGCCTTGGGCAAGATAGGGACTCCTGAGGCCTTGGCGGCGGTGGCGGCGGTGGCGGAGTCGCCCGGTGCGGCGCCGTCCGAAGTCGTGGATGCCTGCTGGCAAGTGCAACTCGAGCAGGCGGACCGACTCGGGGCGGCAAACGGCCGCGCGGAAGCGCTTGCGTTGTACGATCGCCTGCTTGCGGGCGCGCCGGATCCGGTTCGCGCGGGCGCATTCGCGGGCAAGGCCGCCCTGCTGGGCGAAGAGGCATTGCCCTGGCTGATCACCGCGCTTCGCGGCGAAGACGCGCCCCTAGCCGCGGCGGCGGCGCAGAATGCAAGGCGACTCTCGGGGCCTGAGGCTACCGCGGCTCTGGTGGAAGTTCTACAGGGAGTGTCCACGGAGTTGCAGGTGGCGATCATCGGCGCGCTGGGCGACCGGGGCGACCAGGCGGCGGGCGATGCGATACTACCCTTCCTCCAGCACCCGGAAGGAAATGTGCGGCGCGCCGCCGCGGAGGCGTTGTCGAAGATAGGCGGACCGTCCTGCATCGCTGCGCTGGCCACTCTGGCCGCTTCCGCGCCGAGCAATGAAGAGACCGATATGGCGCGCGATGCGCTGGTCCTGCTGAATGGCGCGGGCGTCGCGGAAGCGTTGCGCGCCCATTTGTTTGACCAGCCTGCTGAAATCGTGAGGGAACTGATTCAGGCCATCGAGAACAGGGGCGACTCACACGCGACGGCCGACCTGCTGCGGTTCGCGCAATTGGAGGACAAGGAGCGGGAAGCGCGCGCCGCCGCGTTGCGCGCAGTGGGACGGCTTGCCCCGCCCGCGGAACTCGAGACGTTGCTGGCCTTGATCGAAGGCCCGTTCACCGTGGACCTCCGGATTGACCTGGAGCAGAGCGTCCTCGCCCTGATATCGCGCGCGGCCGATCCGGATGCGGCGCGAACCGCCCTGATGCAGGCCGTGTCCGGCGCGTCACAAGTGGAAGCGCGCGGGTCCCTGTATCGGGTCATGGGCCAGGTTGGCGAGGAAGCTTTCCTGGAACCGTTGCGCGCGGGGATTCAAGACTCGGATCCCCTGGTGCGGGACGCCGCGATCCGCGCGCTGGTCGAATGGCCTCGCGCGTCCGCGCTGGACACGCTCTCGGGAATCATGGAGAGCGCCGAAGACAAGGTGCATCGCGTGCTGGCCGCGCGCGGCGTGGTCCGGCTGCTGGGAACCGCGGAAGACATCCCGGACGATGCCAAAATCGCGTACTGCCGTTCCGCGTTGGCTCTGGCCGAAACGGATGACCAGCGGCGAATGCTGCTCGGTGCGTTGGCGCAGATGCGGCTCCCGCAGGCGCTGGAACTGGCGGCGCCGTATACGGAACTGCCCGGACTGCGGGTCGACGCCTCGTTCGCGGCCCACCGGAACGTGCTGGGTGGCGCGCGTGCGCGCGCCTCGGCCAATACGGATATGGCCGGCTTCGCTATTGACGGCGATAGAGCCACCTGCTGGACCTCCGCGCGCCCGCAGGAGGCCGGCATGCATTTCGTCGTCGACCTGGGCGCGCAATACGAAATCACTACGCTGGTGCTGGACGCCGCCGCGAGCCCGAACGAGTATCCGCGTGCGTTCCAGATTGGCGTGTCGTTGGGAGAAGAAGACCCGCAAACGGTCGCATCGGGCGAGGCGGTGAATGATGTGGTGCGCCTGACCTTTCCCCCGTCCAAAGCGCGCGTGCTGTGGATTATCTTGTCCGCGCCGGATACGGCGCCGTGGTCCATTAACGAAATAGGATTTCTGGATACGGAAAGCGGAAAGTTGGGCATACGATGGGTAGCACCGTGACCACGTGCGTGCCCACACCGGCTTCCCCGCGAGTCCGTCTGCGCGATGCCGGTCTTTGACACCCTTTCACGGCAGTTTTATAATCGCAACCGGGGCTGAAGATGAGTCTGAATCGAGATAATGACGCCGTATCCGGCGTGAACAAGAGGCGCGCCGCTGGCGTGACGCGCAGGCGGTTTCTGCACCGTTGCGGCGCTGCCGCCGCTGCCGTGGGGTTCCCGTCCATTATCCCGGCGTCGGCGCTTGGACTGGACGGTTACACTGCTCCCAGCAACCGGGTTGCGCTCGGTTTTGTCGGCCTTGGCCGCGAGGGCAAACTCAAGAACCTGAAATGTCTCATGGCGGAACCGGACGTGGCGGTCGTGGCGCTCTGTGAAGTGCTCGGGAAACGGCTGAAAGGGGCGCACTTGGCGATGCAGACGTATGCGCGCGACCCGGCCGTGAGCAATTTCGACGGCTGCTTTCTCACGGGTGATTGGCGCGAGGTGGTGTCGCGGCCCGACGTAGACGCGGTCGTCGTTGCAACGCCGGACCACTGGCACGCCCTGGTGGCCGTCGGCGCGATGGAGGCGGGCAAGGACGTACTGTGCGAGAAGCCCATCTCGTTGACGATTCGGCAGGGCCGTGTCATGTGCGAGACCAAGCGCCGTTACGGGAGTGTCTTCCAGACGGGCTCCGAATTCCGCGCAATGCGCACGTTGCGCCTTGCCGCGGAACTGGCGCGAAATGGCAGGATCGGAAAGCTGCACACCATTCGTGTCGATATCCGGAACTTCGCTGGGAATAGCCCCGCCTGGAACCCCGCCGCGCCGCCCGCGGACTTTGACTACGATATGTGGCTGGGTCCTGCCCCCGATGCGCCCTACACGCCGTTGCGCTACACCAATTTCCGCTTTATCTCCGATTATGGCGGCGGCAACCTGACGGAAATGGGCCCGCATGTTTTGTCCATAGCGCAATGGGCAAACGGAACGGAATTGACGGGCCCTGTCCGCATCGACGGCCTCGGTGTGTTCCCCACGCAGGGACTCTACGACACGCCGTCGCGATTCGAGGTAACCTACGAATACGCGAACGGCACGGTGCTCATTTGCAGGACGGGAGAAGAGGAGCTGGAGAAGTACGCTAACGGAAAGATCCGCTTTGAAGGCAGTGACGGATGGATTGAAGCCACGGGTTTCTCGATCGAAGCCAGTTCGCCCGCCATTGCGTCGTCGGTCATAGAACCGGGCGAGACGCACATGCGTGTGTGCCGCCAGGGCGAACTTCGCGATTTCTTGAACTGCATCAAGACGCGGTGCAGTCCTTTCGCGCCTGTCGAAGAGGAGCACCGCACGGCTAGCGTGTGTCACCTAGGCAATATTTCCATGCGGCTGGGCCGCAAACTGGAATGGGACCCGGTCGGGGAACGGTTTGTAGCTGATGGTAACGCGAACCGGCTGCTGTGGCGTGCCATGCGCGCGCCGTGGCATCTCAATTCCTAGACTGCCGTACCGGGTACAATAAGACTATGGAAGGCCGGAAGATGATGTGCCGACCGAAGGACAAAGGCGACATGACACGGCGCCGGTTTCTGCAACAGGCCGCGGCGGGCGGCGCTGTGGCGCTTGGCTGGGACCTGGTCTCGCAGGCGCAGTCCCCTGATTCCCCTGAGCCGACTATGTGCATTGCGCGATGGCAGGGCGCGCTCGATCCCGCGCCCGAGGCCGGCGCAATCACGTCTATGGCGGAACGTCTCACCGAGCAGGCAATCGCGGAATTAGGCGGTATGTCGCGCTTCGTGAAGCGCGGCGACGTGGTCTGGATCAAGCCCAATATGGGTTCCTTGCTCGGGCCGGAGTTCGCGGTGAATACGAATCCGGATGTGGTCGCGACGCTGGCGCGGCTGTGCCTGGATGCCGGGGCGAAACAGGTGAAGGTGGGCGACCATGCCGCGTATGGAGCGGTGCGCACGTATCCCATCAGCGGAATCGAGGCGGCCGCCAAGGCCGTCGGCGCGGAGGTGGTCTATCTGAAGGACGAAAACTTCAAGGAGATGGCGCTGAATGGCGAACGGCTCAAGGTGTGGCCCTTGTACCCGGAGATCATCGAAGCCGACTTGGTCATCAATGTACCCATAGTGAAACAACACGGACTGGCCAGAGTCACCGCGTGCATGAAGAACTACATGGGCGTTGCCGGCAACCCCAGGTATCAGTGGCATCAGGACCTGCCGCGCTGCCTCTCGGACTTGACCTTCTTCATGAAGCCGCGCTTGTCGGTTGTAGACGCTGTGCGCGTCTTGATGCGAAACGGGCCCAGTGGCGGGGAACTCTCCGATGTCAGCCTGAAGGGGATCGTGGCCGCGGGGACGAATACGGTCGGACTCGAGGCATTCAGCGCCGAGCTCATTGGGCTCGACCCCAAAGAAGGGCGGACCATGGCCTTGGCCGAGGCAAAAGGCCTGGGGCGGGTCGATTACCGGTCGTTGCCCATGAAGGAAGTCGAGGTCAGCGGATGACGCGGGGGACAACCACAGAATTCCTGTGCGCCGTGGGGGGCGGCCTCATGTTGTTGCTTGCGCTGGATGCGTGTGACGCCAAGACGCAAGAGCCGCGGAAAGACGGAATGGAGTGCGCCACGGCGGCAGAAACAATGGTAGTTGCCGACGGTTCAGAGGAGACTCTTGCGCCCGTCACGGCGCCAACAGCGGGTGACGCGGCTGCATCGAATGAAGCGCCCGCGCCGCCCGCTGGCGCGGCTGAAACCGTCGAGACTTTTGTCAAGGCCTGGGAGACGCGGGAGATCGGGCTGTTGGCCGGTACGCTGTCCGAGCGCTGTCAGAGTCCCGATGTGTCGAGCCGCCTTGAATTGCTGGCCATGCTCTGGAGTTTTTTGAAGGATGGGGTACACCTTTCAATGGACCCCGGAAGCATGCTGGCAAAACAAGGTTACCCCGCGTCCTGCACGGGGACGCTCAAGAGCACCGGCGGCCAAGTGGGGATTGACCTTACGCTCATCCTGCTCGAAGAAGCGGCGGGTTGGCGCATTGTAGACGTGAGTTTCAAGTCCTCAGCGGAGGACCTGCCCGACGTGATCGACCCGAACGGGGCCTTTGTGCCCGTGCAGGGGTCGCAATTCTGAGCAGGCAGAACCATGAATTGCGCGTGGCAGTGACAGCCTCATTCTTTCAAGGGCGAGGCGCTTCTGGTTCTCAGGAGATGGCAAGCCGCCGCAAGCGGAACGGATGGTGAGCATGGATACCCCGGCAGAAACAAGTCAACGTAAACCCTGGTCCCGGAGAAAGCGGATTCTTCTGGGTTGCGCGGTCTTCCTGCCCTGCGTTCCGCTGTTCGCCTTGGTGGTCGTGCTGTTGCTGGCCAGCGCGGAATTGCGCCAGAAGATAGACTCGATGCAGGTACGCGACGAGGTGGTCTTCAATGACCCTGAAGCAGTCGGCAACGGCGGCGCCGTGCAACAGAAGATCAGGTCCTCCGGCCATTACGGCGGAGAGGCAATTTACGACGTAGTCTACACATTGGACGGGTTGGGGCGCCGGGTCACGCCGGTTCAAGGGTCCGAGCAGCGCACGCGCTTCATGGCGTTCTTCGGCTGCTCCTTCGTATATGGTCATGGCGTCAATGACAATGAGACGCTGCCCTACTATGTGGGGGAGTTGTGCTCCCAATACAGACCCTACAACTACGGGCTGCGCGGCCAAAGCCCGCAGCGCATCATGGAATATATTCAACAGGGTCGACTGGGCGAAGAGATTACGGAGCGGGAGGGCATTGCGGTGTACGCTTACATTCCACATCACCTGGACCGCGTGATAGGCGCTATGCCGTGTTTTAACGCATGGATTGCCGAACATCCCTATTACTTTCTCGATGAAGCGGGTCGGCTCGTGCACGGCGGTACGTTTAGAACAGGGCGTCCGTGGAGATCCCGGCTGTACGACGCGTTATGGGACTGGCCCGTCTTGAATTGGTTTAGTTTTACGCTGCCAACCAAGCGCACACGCGAAGACATTGACCTGCTTACGGCGATCATATGCGCATCCAAGATGTCCTTCGAACAGCAATTCCCGGGCTGTCCTTTTGTCTTCCTGTATTTCTACCGCAATCTGGCTGATCCCGCCATAAAATGGGATGACTATCTGCGAGAAAGCGTGGAAAGCAAGGGAGTCCAGTTTATAGATGCTACCGCCTGGCAGACAGAGGAGATATTATCGAAGTATTTGCTTCCCGATTATCACCCAAAGCCGGTGATGCACAAGCGTGTCGCGCAGGAACTCGTACACGGCCTGGGTCTCTGTTCCGCTGCCGGACCTTCTCATTGAAATGGCAGGGCCGGATGATAACGTTCAAGATGTCGACGGAATCAGCGAACTGGTGCGTCGATATCGTGAGTACCTGAGATGACTTGGAAGCGGCGCGCGGCAGGAGTCTCCGGGCGCGGCAAGCCCGTGAATTCCATCTTCAGCCGCGCCACACCGCCGGGGAAGAGGAGACAGGCCGGGCCCGGCTCGCGACGCGCGAGTTCGTATTTTAGATATGAGGAGTATTGCATGAAGGTGAATCATGATATCGTTTATGTATTGTTTTGTGTGTCCCTCGCCTGTGCGGGCCTTGCCGCGCGCGCGGAGATGGAGCCGGATATCATTCTTGCCGACTTCGAGAGCCGTCATTACGACGGCTGGCAAGCGAAGGGCGAGGCCTTCGGCGACGGCCCCGCGCTGGGCACGCTCCCGAACCAGATGGATGTGAGCGGATACCTGGGACGCCGGCTGGTAAACAGCTTCTGCGGGGGTGACGGCACGACGGGCACGCTCACGTCGGCGCCATTCGTGATTCAGCGGAGGCAAGTCTGCTTCCTCATCGGCGGCGGCATGCACCCCGGCGAGACGTGCATCAACCTGCTCGTGGACGGTCAGCCCGTGCGCTCCGCCACGGGACCGAACGACCGCCCGGGCGGGAGTGAACGGCTCGCGTGGCAGTGCTGGGATGTTTCTGAATTCGCGGGCAAGGAAGCCGTGATCGAGATTGTGGACCGGCACACGGGCGGCTGGGGGCACATCAACATCGACCAGATTATCCAATGCAACGAGGCGCCCGTGCGGGAAGGGAGGCTTGTCATGAAGGCGGAGAGGCAGTTTCTGAACCTTCCGGTAAAGAACGGCGCGCCTATGCGGCGGATGCGCGTGCTCGCCGCGAACGGCGCTGTACGGGAATTCGACATCGAACTGGCTGAGGGCGCACCCGACTTTTGGACCTTCCTCGGCCTGACGCCGTTCCTCGGGCAGGAGGTCGTGGTCTCTCTGGACGCCATGGAGCGCGATTCACGAATCCTCGACGCGATTGCGCAGGGCGACACGGTCCGCGGCGCGGAAGACCTGTATAGCGAGGCGTTGCGTCCGCAGTTTCATTTCTCGTCGCGGCGCGGCTGGAACAACGACCCGAACGGGCTTGTGTTCCACCAAGGCGAGTATCATCTCTATTACCAGCACAATCCGTACGGCTGGAAATGGGGCAACATGCATTGGGGGCATGCGGTGAGCCCTGACCTGGTGCACTGGACCGAACTTCCCATCGCGATCTATCCCGCGCAATACGGCGACTGGGCGTTTTCGGGCAGCGCGGTCGTGGATGTGAACAACACGGCCGGATTCAAGGCCGGCGGCGAGGACGTCATTGTCGCCGCCTTTACAAGCACGGGCCGGGGCGAATGCATCGCGTACAGCAACGACCGGGGCCGCACGTTCACGGACTATCCGGGCAACCCCGTGGTCCAGCATGCGGGGCGAGACCCGAAAGTAATCTGGCACCAGCCCACGGCGCAATGGGTCATGGCCGTATACGACGAGGAAGAGGGCAAGAAACGGGGTATCCGCTTCTATACGTCGAAAGACCTGAAGCAATGGACATACCAGAGCCGGGTCGAGGAGTATTTCGAATGCCCGGAGATCTTTGAAATCGCCCTTGACGGAGAACCCGCAAACACGCGCTGGATTGTGTACGCGGCGAACGGGGCGTATTCGATCGGCACGTTCGACGGGCGCGTCTTCACGCCGGAATCCGGCCCGCATCCATTCAATTTCGGCAACTGCTTTTATGCATCACAGACCTACAACGGCATTCCCGCGGAAGACGGGCGGCGCATTCAGGTCGGCTGGGGCACCGTCAATATCCCCGACATGCCCTTTAACCAGATGATGACATTCCCCTGCGAACTGAGCCTGCGTTCGACGCCGGAAGGACTCCGGCTCTTCGCCCGGCCTGTGCGCGAGGTCGCACTGCTGCACGGCGTGAAGCATGAGTGGGCGGACAAACCGATTCCGGAGGGCAGCGAAGCGCTGAAGGGCGTCGCGGGCGACTTGTTTCATGTCCTTGCGGAAATCGAACTGGGGGACGCGCGTGAGGCCGGTTTTGTCGTGCGCGGCGTGCCCGTGCGTTACGATGTCGAGAAAGCAGAATTGGCCTGCGCCGGCAAATCCGCCCCATTGCAGCCGGAAGACGGGCGCGTCCGGCTCGAACTGCTCGTCGATCGCGTATCCATCGAGGTTTATGGCAATGAGGGACGCGTCTACATGCCCATGGGCGTCATTCCGGGCGCGGACGCGCACGGCCTCGAAATGTACGCGCGCGGCGGTGGCGCGAAGGCCGTCTCGTTGGAGGTGTACGAGATGCAACCCGCTTGGCGGCGGTAGAATCCGTCGCCCGGCGCCGGGCGCAGAGGCGCGGCAGGCGTGAGCAGTGTCCCTCTGTTCCTGCAGGAGCAGAGGCGCACTTCCCGCCAAGCCGCGCGCCGGACCGCGGGACCACCATTTACAATCGCGGAAATGGTCTGATAGAGTCTGGCCGTTTTGTGCGTCAGGGGTGGTGGAAGACGCAGGGGCCGGGGCAACGTCGTGCTCCGCGGAACGAGTCGGGAACGCCGCCGGATAACCGGTCACGGTTTGTGGGAGGCAGTTATGCAGACCCTGCAGGGTGGACGACATGGTGGGCTGGTGTTTGTGCTTGGCGGCGGCGTGTTGCTGCTGGCCCTGACCCCGGGCTGCTGGCTGTGCAATGATGAGCCGGAGACCTATCCGAACCGCGTGGAGGTTCACAACCAGTCCACGCACACCATTGCGCGCGTATACGTGAGCCCGTCCAGCAGCGCCTACTGGGGAAACAACCAGATCAATTCAACCATACCGCCGGGCGGCGTGCATGCCATCAGCAGCGTTCCGAATGACAGGTATGACCTGCTCGCGGAAGACACCACGGGGCAATGGTATTGGGAAACGTATGGCGTAGACCTCTACGACGGGTCTACGCTGACGTGGAACCTGCTGGGCGGCAGCGACGCACCGGCCGGGACCGGGGCCGCTTGGACGTTCATGGTGTACCTCTGCGGCGATAACAACCTGGAAGACGCAGGAATCTTGGACTTCCTCGAGCTGGCCTCCGTTGGGTCGACCTCGCAAGTAAACATTGTCGTCATGATGGACCGGTGTCCGGGCTACGACACGAGCTATGATAATTGGACCGACACGCGCCGCGGGCGTGTGGACCGGGGCGACGTGCCCAGTGCTTCCTGGGGCGAAGGGATGGGCGAGATTAACATGGGGTTGCCGGAGTCGCTCTCCAGCTTTGTTGTCTGGTCCGCGCAGACGTTTCCCGCGAACCATTACGCGCTGGTCCTCTGGGACCACGGCAGTGGCTGGGACAAGCGCCTGGCCCCGGGCGCGAAGGCCGTATGCTTCGATGACAGTTCCGGCAACAACGCGCTGCACATGGAGGAGTTGGAAGCCGCGCTCCAAACCGCGGTCGCGGCGCTGGGTCGGCCCATCGATTTGATAGGCTTCGACGCATGCCTTATGGGCATGGCGGAGGTGGCCTACCAGATTCGCAACTACGGCGAAGTCATGATTGGTTCGGAAGAACTCGAACCGGCCTACGGCTGGCCTTATCACCTCGTGCTCGAGACATTGACCGCCGAGCCGTCCATTTCCGCTCGGAATATCGGGAAATGCATCGTCAACTCTTACTATTCCTCTTACGACTACACGGAGATTCTGTCGGCGATTGACTTGACGCTCATGGACGGCGTGGCCGGCGCGGTGCGCACCTTTGGCAGGGCGCTCCGCAGCGACTGGAACCGCAACACGAGCGTCTGCGTGTCCGCGGCGAACGGCGTAATCAACGCCGTGGACGCGGCGGTGATTCATGAGCGCCACGGAAGTCAATGGCAGTATGCCCACGGCATGGCCGTCTACTTCCCCTACGTGTTCAATAGATATGATCCCGGCTATGACAACCCGGCGTACATCCGTTTCCCCACGGATACCGAATGGAACCTGTTCCTTCGCGAGTATTACGGCGGCATGAGCACCTCCTGGGTCGGCGGCGTGAGCGATGAAGTACAGAGTTTTGGCCCCGACGGCGATCACGTGGACCTCTACGACCTTGCAGACCTTGTGCGCGTGCGCGCGCCGGGCAAGAGAGAACCCGCGCCCGAACCCGCGACCGCAAACCATGTGCGGGATTCCAGAGCGCACCGGCCATAACGGGCGCCAGGCGCGTCAACGGGCCCAGTCAGGTCCCGGCCTTGCCCCCTTCGGCGGGGATGCCGTACTCGCGCATTTTGCGCCACAGCGTCGACCGGGAAATGCCCAGCCTGCGCGCCGCGACGGTCTGGTTGCCTTCGCAGAGACGCAGTGCGCGGCGAATGTGACGCTCTTCCATCGTCGTCAGCGGCACAATACCTTCATCGGGTTCATGGACCAGCGCCAGACGCTTGCGGGGGCCGTGCCGGACAGCGTCGGGCAGGTCGCGTGCCCGGACCAGGTCCGTATCGGCCAAAATGACGGCGTGTGCAATGATGCTTTCGAGTTCCCGCACGTTGCCCGGATAGTCGTATTGCCGCAGCAGCGCGGCTGCTTCATCGTCCAGACCCCGGACGGTTCTGCCGAATTTCGCGTTGAAATGTGCGATGAAGTGGCCCGTGAGCACGCCGAGCGCGTCCATGCGTTCGCGGAGGGGGGGAATGCGTATGGCGACCACGTTCAGGCGGAAATACAGGTCTTCCCGAAACTGGTTCGCGCGCACCGTCTCGGCAAGGTCCTTGTTGGTGGCGGCAATAACGCGTACGTCCACGCGCCTGCTGTGACTCGAACCTACGGGCCGGATCTCGCCGTTTTGCAGCACGCGAAGCAGCTTGGCCTGGGTGACCAGCGACATGTCGCCGATCTCATCCAGGAAAACAGTCCCGCCCTCGGCTTCCTCGAAGAGGCCGCGCTTGTTGTTGTCCGCCCCCGTAAAAGCGCCCTTGACGTGGCCGAACATCTCGCTTTCGAGCAGCGCCTCCGGCAATGCCGCGCAATTGATGGCGATGAACGGCATGTCGTGGCGGCGGCTCAAGCGATGGATCGAGTTCGCGAACACTTCCTTTCCCGTGCCGCTTTCGCCGAGCAGCAGGATCGTACTGTCCGTTGGCGCTACCTTCGTAATCAGCTCGACTACCCGCTGCATCGCGGGCGTACTGCCCACGAATTCCTCGAACAGCGTCTGCTCGTACTGGTCCATCCGGTTGCGCTGTTGCAGCATGCGCGCGGCCTTTTCGACTACCAGCGCCACATCAGAAGGTGGACTGCTCTTGGGCAGGTAGAAAAACGCCCCGTGGCGTATCCCCTCCAGCGCCTGTTCGAACTGGTTCAACGCAAAAAGGAGGATGAGCTGGCATTCCTGATTACGCTGCCGGAGGAAGGAGACCAAATTCATGTCGGCCTGTTCCGCCAGCGCGAGGTCCAGCACGACGATGTCGAATGTGTGCCTGCCCGCGAGCCGGAGCACCCCCTTGGCGTCATGGCAACGCTCAATATCGGAAACCGCCCCCTCCAGGAAATTCACCAGTGTGGTGGCATA